>NZ_JBVHVT010000014.1:0-123945 GCF_055564695.1 Streptomyces sp. NPDC029014 | reverse complement strand
ACGGGAGGTGTCAAGAAGACCCCCCACCACCCCCCCCCCCCCCACCCCCTCCTCCCCCCCCCCCCCCCCCCCCCCCCCCCCCCCCCCCCACCACGGGACGAAGGGGACTAAGATGATGATCACGGGGCCCGGGTACCGTTTCCCCCGTCGGTATCCGGGCCCTTCGTGTCCCGAGGGGCACCGCAGAGGGGCCCCGGTTCTCCCGGGGCCCCTCTGCGCGTCGTACGGGCTCGCCCCGCCCCACCCCCGTGGGGGCAGAGCGAGCCCGGTCATGGGCGCCCGGTCACGCGGTGAGCGCGGGCGGTTGCGCGGGCTTGGGGAGCTTCCGCGCCAGGTGCCTGGCCAGGTCGATGACCGTGCGGTCGGCCAGGTAGGGGCCGATGATCTGGACGGCGAGGGGCAGGCCCTCGGCCGTCCGGCCCGCGGGCATGACGACGGCCGGCAGGCGGACGTGGCCGGCCAGGTTCAGCCACGCCGTCTGGTCGAAGTACGGGCGCTTGTGCCCGTCGACGGTGATGAACCGGTTCGGGACAGGGGTGGACGTCTGGTCGTCGACGCAGGTGCTGGGGACGGCCGGGGTGATGAGGACGTCGTGGGTGGTGAAATAGTCGGCCCAGTGGCCGCGCAGCTTCTCGCGTTCCTCGTTGGCGCGCAGCCAGTCCCGGTGTCGCATGGTGCGCGAGTGCAGGAAGGTTCCGCTCGGGTCGTCGGCGGGGATCTTGTCGGCGGCGGCGACGTCGTCGGCGAAGCCGGCGTCGGTGGCGGTGGCGCTGGCCGTCGCGAACATCAGGCGCTGGAAGAGCCTGTCGCTGTCGGCGAGTTGCACGGGCCGGGTGGTGTCGTCGACGGTGGCGCCGGACGAGCGCAGGATCCCCGCGATCTCGTCGAGGAGCTGCCGGATCGATGCGTCGACGTGGCAGTACGGGTCGTCCTGCCACATGCCGACGCGGTAGTCCGCGAGGCGGCGGCGCCGCGGCGCGGGCAGCTCGATCCGCCAGGCGGCGGCCTCGGCGGGGGCCGGTGCGGCCAGGACGTCGAGGAGGACGTCGAGGTCGTCGGCGGTCCGGGCGATCGGGCCGAGGGTGAGCATGTCGGAGCTGGACAGCCAGCCCGGCGGCCGGGGGATGTGGCCGCGGGTGGGGACGATGCCGCCGCTGGGGCGCAGGGCGTACACGCCGCAGTAGGCGGCCGGGAGGCGGAGGGAGCCGGCGAGGTCGGAGCCGATCTCCAGGCTGCTGATGCCGGCGGCGACGGCCGCGGCCGGGCCGCCGGAGGAGCCGCCCGCGGTCTTGGTGTCGTCGTACGGGTTCTTCGTCGTGCCGAACAGCGGGTTGGAGGTCTGCAGGTCCTGGCACATGACCGGGACGTTGGTCTTGCCGACGATCACGGCGCCGGCGGCGCGCAGCCGGGCGACGGCGTCCGCGTCCCGGTCGGGGACGTGGTCGGTGAGGTCGGGTGCGCCGCAGGTGCTGCGCAGCCCCTTCGTCTCCAGGGCGTCCTTGACGGTGACGGGCAGGCCGTGGAGCGCGCCGAGCGGCTTGCCGGTCCTGGCCAGGTGGCGGTCGGCGGCGTCGGCCGCGGCGCGGGCGCCGTCGGCGTCCAGGGTGATGACGGCGTTGAGGCCGGGGTTGGTCCTGTCGATGTGTCGGAGGTACTGCTCCAGCAGGTCGCGGCTGGTGGTGGTGCGGCGGCGCAGTGCGGCGAGCTGGTCGCGGGCGGGCGCCAGGTGCAGGGGCGTGCTCGGGGAGGCGGCGGCCCGGGAGCGGGCGGCCGCGGTCATGGTGGCCATGGACGCCGCCGCGGCGACGGCGGTGGAGGCGATGAGCAGGGTGCGTCGGAGGATCACGAACGGGCTCCTGAGGTGGCGCTGCGGACGTCGGTTGCGCTGCGGCGGCTCTGGGCCGTGGGGGGTCTGAAGTGCGCGGCGACGCGCTGGAGGTGCGCCAGCTCGTCCTCGGTCGTGGCGAGGGCGAGTTCGGCGTCGGCGTACTCGGCGGGCGTGTCGACGGGGTCGTCGGCCGCGTGGCGGACCAGTGCGGCGTGGATCTGGTCGGCGGTGACGGCGGCGGCGAACTCGGCGGCGGAGAGGCCTTCGCCGGCGCGGCGGGCCTCCGACTCCGCCCGTACGGCGGGGTCGAGGTAGCGGCGCATCAGCTTCTGGCCCTGGCGGATCTCGACGCGGCGGCGCAGCAGCGGGAAGTGGGCGCTGCGGCCGCGCAGGATGTCCTGGCCCTGGCGGGTCGGGCGGCGCAGCGTGATGCCGGGGTCGGCCTGGTCGAGGGCGGACCACAGGGGGCCCAGGCGGCGGTGGCTGAGGTGGGCGGCGGCCCAGTCGCGGGCGCTGCCGGCGCGCCGGGCGACGGTCGGGATGAGGTAGCCGATCTGGGTGAGGGTGGCGCCGATGTCCCCGCAGGCCCAGGCGAACCCGTTGAGGTTGCTGACGCTGAATCCGGTCTCGGCGCCGATGATGGCGGCGATGCGTATGCCGCTGTAGCCGAGGGTGATGACGGCGCCGATGGTGACGAGGCGCAGGCTGAACGCGATCGACGGGGTGGTGGCGGTGCGGGCGTACTTCCAGCAGGACACGGCGAGGTAGGTCTCGGCGACGCTGTACGTGCCGAAGTAGAGCAGCACGTAGGCCTGGAAGACGGGGTCGTGCGCGTAGTACAGGGAGAAGTCGGTGGGCCGGGTCGTGGCCGGGGTGAGCGAGGCGAACAGCACGGCCATGGCGGTGATGACCGCGGCGGCCGCGGCGAGCAGGAGCCGGCTGCGGCGGCGGGCCTCGTCGCGGGGCTTCGACCAGTGGGCGAGGACGGTGGCCTGGAGGGCCAGGACGACGATCACGAAGCCCTGGGCGATCGGCACCACGATGTTCGGGACGCCGAGGAGGCCGTCGACGCGCACCCACACCCAGGTGAGGGAGACGGCGTAGCTGAGCGCGGAGAAGCCGTACGTGAAGGCCAGGGCGACGAGCGCCGGGTCGCGGCGGCTCTTGCCCAGGTCACGTATGAGGATGAGGAACCCCGTACCGGCGATGGCCAGGCACAGGGGGTGAAGGATGTCTTTCACGGGTCCCTGTCGGTCAGCGCAGCAAGGTGCGGGTGATGGGGTCGGCTTCCCGGGCGTCCGCCGGGTGGGAGGTGCTCACGTGCTCCTGCAGGAGGGAGCCGAGGAGTTCGGCTTCGAACTCCTCCGGCTCGTTGTAGCGGGTCCGGCCGAGGACGAGTTGGACGGTGGCCGGGTCGATGTCGGTGATGAGGCCGCCGAGGCTGCCGGCCTCCACGGAGGTGTTGCCGCGGTGCCGCTTGAGCATGTGGCCGAACTCGTGGCCCACGATGATCTCGGCGTGGGCGCGGCTGATGGCGGTGTCGTAGAAGACGTAGTCCGTCTCGCCGGTGGCGAGCCACAGGCCGCACGGGGCGGAGGCGTCGAGGGAGTCGGGGTCGGTCGGGTCGGACACGAACGGCATGAGCCGGATCGACCGGCCGAGGTAGTCCTCCATGAACGGCACCAGGTCCAGGACGCTGTCGACCGCGGGCAGGCCGAGGTTCCCGACGAACTCCCGGTTCCGGCGCTCGACCTCGTAGGCCTCGTCGGCCTTGCGGTCGGCGCGGCGGCTACGACGGCTGAGCCACATGGGACTTCCTCTTCTCCTGACGACGTCGACCGCTGGTCACGGCAGTTCCCTTTCGGGGTCGGCGGGCAGGCCTTCCTCCTTGCGCACGGCTTCGAGCGCCGCCAGCACCTTGCGCTGGCCGGCGGCGGAGACACCCATCGCGCGGAGGGCGATCTGTTCGACGCCGTTCTCCTTGAGCTTGCGCAGGATCTCGAACTGGGTGGCGACCTTCCGGGTGACCTCGTCCTCGACGAAGTAGGCTGCCTCCACGCCGAAGAAGCGGGCGAGGAGGGGGACCATGGTGATGGTCGGGGTGCGCTTGCCCGCGCGGAGCAGGCTGATGTGGGACCGCGTGTAACTGTCCTCGCCGTACGAGGAGATGGTGCGGGCCACGTGGGCGTTGGTGTACTCCTCCGCGCCCGGCGGGCGCACCCGGTCGAACAGGAAGTTGAGACGGTCGCAGAAGGGGGCGCCGGGGCCCGGGACGGGAACCGGAGCGGAGGCCCGGTCCGGCCGAGGTGTGTCCGACCCGTCGGGTCCGTGTGCTGATTCCGCCACTGCCTGCTGCCCCCTTTCCGTAGGCGTAACTATAGTTGACGCCCGTTGCGCGTAACTATAGTTGACGATCCGAAACCTGCAAGCGGTCATCCGTATGCCCTGCCGGGTCGCGCAGCCGGCGGGCGCCTCCCGGCGTTGACTGGTCGTATGCGAAAGACTTCCCAGAGGCAGTGGCACACGGCCGGACGCGTCCTGGCCGGTGCGGTGGTGGCGGTGGCGGCCCTGTGCACGGCGGGCTGTTCCGACGGCGGCGGTTCCCCCTCGGAGGCGGTGTCCAAGGCGGCGTCGGCCGTGGCGTCCGCCGGGGCCGAGGTCTCCGCGGCCGCGTCGAAGGCCGCGGACACGGCGGCTTCGGCGGCGGCGGACGCCCGGAAGAAGCTCGATGAGGTCAAGGGCGGGGTGAACGCCAAGGACGCCGTCGCCCTCGGCAGTCCGTCCACCGACTCGAGCGGCTACACGGTCGTACCGGTGACGGTGGACAACACCGACAGCGCGACGAAGTCCTTCGCCGTGCAGGTGAACTTCAAGGACGACGGCGGCAACACCGTGGACGTGGTCGTGGTCACCGTCGACGATGTGGCCGGCAAGGCCAAGGGCGAGGGCACCGCGCGCAGCACGCACAAACTCTCGGGCAAGATCACCGCGGAGACCGGCAAGGCGCTGCGCTACTGACGCCGCGTCGGGCGCCGGCCCCACACGGTGAGCATGCCGGGGCCCAGTTCGGCGAGCGCGGGCGAGGCGAGGTAGGCGAGAGCCTCGTCGAGGGTGGCCCCGTCGAGGCGGCCCGCCAGCAGGTCGGGCCGCATCCGCTCCCACGTCCCGCTCCAGAAGGCGGCGAGCGGTGAGCCCGGGGTGAGCGGCGGGCACACCAGCTCCGCGGCGACCCCCTCCAGTCCTGCGGCGCGCAGGACGTGCGGGTGGGCGCGCACGGCCGTGACGTCGGTGCCGATGGTCTCGGCGAGGGTCCGCCACATGGCGTCCAGGGTGCGGCGGTACGCGGAGTGCCGGTCGGCCGGGTCGGGTACGTCGGCGGCGTCGCTGAGGACGAGGTGGCCGCCGGGGTTGAGGCGCTCGGCGAGGGCCCGGACGATGTCCCGGCGTTCGGGCAGGTGCATGAGCACGAACCGGGAGTGGACCAGGTCGAACGTGCCGAGGTCCGGCTCCGCCGCGAGCCGGGTGAGATCGACCTCGCGGACCCGCAGCCGCGGCCCGGCGAGCGGGGCCAGGCGGCCGGTGTCCCGGTCCAGGGCGACGACCTCGTCGACGCCGGCCTCGTCGGCGAGCCACCGGGCGACGGTTCCGGTGCCCGCGCCGGCCTCCAGGCAGCGCCAGCCGGGGCCGACGCCGAGGCTGCGCAGCCGGGCGCGGGTGAACGGGTCGTAGACGAGCGCGGCGTGGTCGATGCGCTGGCCCTCCCGGGGGTGTTCGGGCCGGAAGAGGGCCTCGCCGTACCGGCCCGGGGCCTCCTGCGGCGTGCTGCCCGGGGGTCCGGGCGGGTGCTCCTCGGGCACGGGCGCCACCGCCTGCTCCTTCCTCCCGGGCGCGGTGCCCGCCCGGCCCTCCAGCGTCGCCGTCGGGCCGGCGGGGTGCCGGGATTGGGCCGGGCGGGGGCGTGGCCGCGGTCCGGGGCGCAGCGGAACCGCCGCGTCGGCGGCCCCGTAGGCTCCCTCCCATGAACCACGGCACCGGCTCCGCGTTCCTGCTCCATCCGCCCCGGACGTCCACGGCGGAACTCCTCGGGCAGGCGGCGGCCTGGCGCGGGTACGAGGTCGTCGGCCGCGCCGCCGAGGCCGACGGCCGCCGGACGCACTGGTACGGGGGGCCGCTCGCCGCCGACCGGTGGGGCGAGCGGCTCGGCCTCGGACTCCTCGAACCCGCCGACGACTGGCTGACCACGGTCCCGTACGCCCTGCTCGGGCGGTCCGTCCGGCTGACGACGCTCGGCGCGGCGCGCGCCTCCCTCACGGGGCGGGCCTTCGTGAAACCGCCCTCCGCGAAGATCGACGTGCTGCCCGCCGCCGTGTACGGGGACGCGGCCGGGCTGCCGGACGGCCTGGACGCCGCCACGCCCGTACTCGTCAGCGGTGTCGTGGAGTTCGCCGCCGAGTACCGGCTGTTCGTCCTCGACGGGGAGGTCCGCGCGGGCAGCCGCTATGCGGTGTACGGCCGCCCCGACCCCGCACCGCTGGAGCCGCGGGTCCACGACTTCGCCCGGGAAGTGCTGGACGCCACGGCGGTCGGTCTGCCGAGTGCGGTGTGCCTCGACGTGGGGCGGCTCGTCGACGGCGGCTGGGCGGTGGTGGAGGCCAACATGCCGTGGTTCGCGCACTGTTACGCCGCCGAGCCCGACGGCGTCCTGGACGTCGTCCTGCGCGCCGCGGGACCGCGGGCGGAGGTCGTCGGCCGCGACCTGCCTTTCCTGCGCGGCGCCGGGTGCGTCCGGGTCTGACTCCCCGAGCACCCCTCCCGGTGGCGTTGTCAGTGCCCGCAGCTAGTGTTCCGGCAACTGATCACGCGGGAAAGCGGAGGGGCCGTGCAGCGCTGGGAGTACGTCGGGGACGGGTCGGCGAAGTTCTGGGAGGGTGAGGTCGACGGCACCTCGGTGACGCTCCGCTTCGGCCGCACCGGCACGACCGGGCAGACCCAGGTGAAGGACTTCGGTACCGCGGAGGAGGCCCGCGCGTACTTCGCCAAGGCCGTCACCACCCGCGAGAAGAAGGGGTACGCACAGGTCAGCGGCGGTGAGGCGGATGCCCCGGACACCAGTGTCGCGGCCGGCGCCCGTACCGACGAAGACGCCGGTGACGCGGCGGAAGTCGCGGCTGCCCCGCAGGCGCCCTCGGCGGCCGGTACGGTCCCGGCCCGGGTCGACGAGGACGCCTTCGAACTCCCCGAGGCATGGAAGCGGAATGTTCTCCCCCGGCGCGGCGGGGTGTCCCTGCCCGCGTCCGCGGCGGCGTCCGCACCCGACCGGGCCGATGCCTGGATCGAGCAGGAGGCCGAACAGGTCAACGGGGTGCTGGACTTCCCGCACAGCGATCCCGTGCTCGTCGCGGCGGCCCGCGCCCATCTCGCCGGGACGCCCGACCCGCTCGGTGCCGCCGTCCTGGCGCACCTGGTCCGCGCCGGCCACGGCGGCAGCAACCGCGAACTGTTCGTGGACGCCTGGGCCGTCCGGTACGGCCTGCCGTTCGCCGCGCGCGCCGCCGTCGAGTTCGGGCAGGTCGCGGCCGGCTGGCACGCCGACGCGCGCTCCCCTTCCGGCATATCCCTCACCGGTGTCTCCTGGGTCAGCGCCGCCAACGGCTGGCGGAGCAACCAGATCCCCGTCGCCGGGCGCGCCCGGCGGCTCCTCGCGAGCGCCCCGGAGGCCGAGTACCGGGCCGCCGTCGAGGCACTGGCCGGGCACCGCGACACCAGGCGCCGCCGCATCACCGTGAGCTTCGTCGTCCCCGCCGAGCTGGCCTGGGTCGCCGAGTGCTGCGCCGACCCGCTCCCGTCCGGCTCCAACGGCTGGGGCAACGAGCTCTTCATGCTGGCCGCCTCCCTCGGCACCGCCGAGCACGTCGCCGCGGTCCGGACCGCCGGCTTCGACCTCGGCTGGCACGGCTGGTCCGCGCTGCTCATCGCAACGTGCGCCGACGGCCTCGGCAAGGGCCTCGCCCCGCTCCTCGCCGATCCGTTCACGTCCTCCTGGGCCGACGCCGACACCCTGCGCACGCATTCCGAGGCCCTCGCCGAACTCCCCGCCGACACCGCCTTCGGTACCCTGCTCGGCAGGATCGGCGACCGGACGGTCCGGCCCGCCCTGCTGACCGCCGCCCGCCGCTATCCGGTGCGCGCCATGCGCCTGCTCGCGCAGAGCGCCGACGGGGACTCCGCGAACGCGTCCCTGGCCCGTCGCCTGCTGAAGGCGCACGTCGCCGCGCACCGGGAGCTCGCCCTCGCCGTGCTGCCCGAACTGCCCGCCCGCGCCGCCGAGCTCGTCGGCCCGCTGGCCCGCAGGGAGGACGTACTCGCCGAGGCGGACGCGGGCTCCCTGCCCGAGGTCCTCACCAGCCCGCCGTGGACCCGCGTGCGGACCCGTACCAAGCCCCCTGCGGTCACCGGGCTGAGCGCCCCCGCGGACACCCGCATGAGCTGGCTGCCCGGCGAGCAGGAGGAGTGGGCCGCCGTCGAGGGCGGCATCCCCGGCTGGGCCGCCTCCGAGGACCTGGCGCGGCTCACCGCCGAGGCGCAGGCCGGCCGGCTCCCGGGCGACTACCGGTCCCTCGTCCTGTTCACGCTGGGCCCCGCCGACGTCGTCCGCCCCCTCATCGACACCTGGGACGGCCCCGAGTGGACGTACGAGGGCACCGACAGCTTCATGCCGCTGATCGCCCGCCACGAGACCGCCGCCCTGCGCATGGCCCTCGGCATGGCGGGCCGGCACCCCGCCAGCATGGGCGTCCTGCTCATGCCGTACGTGGACGTGCGCGCGGCCCGGCTCATGGCGGACTGGCTGGTCCGCCTCAAGGCCGCCGGACGCACCGCCCACGCCTGGCTGGTCCGGCACGCCGGGGACGCCGCGGCGCTGCTCGTCCCCGACGCCCTCGGGAAGCCCGGCAAGCCCCGTACGGCCGCCGAGGCCGCGCTGCGGGTGATCGCCGCCGCGCACGGCCCGGACACCGTCCGCAAGGCCACGGCAGGTTACGGGCCGCAGGCCGTCGAGGCGATCGACGCACTCCTCGACGCCGACCCTCTGGTGACGGCGCTGCCCGCCAAGGCGGTCGAACCCGGTGCCTGGGCCGACCCGGCCGCCCTGCCGCAGCTGGAGCTGCGCACCGGCGAGGCCCTGCCGGCCGGGGCCACCGCCGCCCTGCTGCGCATGCTGGCGTTCAGCGCCCCCGGCAGCCTCTACCCGGGCGTGGAGCAGGTGCGGGAGATCGCCGACCCGGCCTCGCTCGCCGCGTTCGGCTGGGACGTGTTCGAGGAGTGGCGGCTGGCCGGCATGCCGGCCAAGGACGCCTGGGCGCTGCACCAGCTCGGCGGCATCGGCGACGACGACACCGTCCGGCTGCTCAGCCCGGTCATCCGGAGCTGGCCCGGGGAGGGCGCCCACCACCGGGCCGTCGACGGCCTCGACGTGCTCGCCTCGATCGGCACCGACACCGCCCTGCTCAGCCTGCACGCCATCGCCCAGCGGGCGAAGTTCAAGGCCCTCAAGGCCCGCGCCGGCGAGAAGATAGCCGAGGTCGCCGCGGCCCTCGGTCTGACCGGCGAGCAGCTCGCCGACCGGCTGGTGCCCGACTTCGGCCTCGATGCGGACGGCACCGCCACCGTCGACTACGGCAGCCGCCGCTTCACCGTCGGCTTCGACGAGCAGCTGCGGCCCTACGTGGCCGACGCCGCAGGCAAGCGTCTCAAGGACCTGCCCAAGCCGGGGGTGAAGGACGATCCGGAGCTCGCCCCCGCCGAGCGCAAGCGGTTCGCCGCCCTGAAGAAGGACGTCCGGGCCGTCGCCGCCGACCAGGTGCGCCGGTTGGAGGCCGCCATGGTCGACGGCCGTACCTGGACCGCCCAGGAGTTCCGGACCCTGTTCGCCGAGCACCCGCTGGTGTGGCACCTGGCCCGCCGCCTGGTGTGGCGGGCCGTGGACGGCGACTCGGCCGTCGAGTTCCGCATCGCAGAGGACCGGACCCTCGCCGACGCCGAAGACGGGGCGTTCACGCTCGGCGCGGACGCCGTCGTGAGCCTGCCGCACCCGCTGCGCCTGGGCGCCGACGCGGTGGCCGCCTGGTCGGAGCTGTTCGCCGACTACGAGATCGTGCAGCCGTTCCCGCAGCTCGGGCGGGCCGTGCACGCGCTCACCGAGGAGGAGGCCGCCGGGCACCGGCTGACCCGTTTCGAGGGCGTCACCGTCCCCGTGGGCCGGCTCCTCGGCCTGACCAAGCGCGGCTGGGAGCGCGGCGCTCCCCTGGACAACGGGGTGGAACGGTGGATCTCCCGCCGTCTCGGCAAGAACTGCCACCTCGTCATCGCCCCCGACGAGGGCATCGCGGTCGGCATGGTCGACACGTACCCCGACCAGCAGCTGGAGACGGTCTGGCTCGCCAAGAGGCCCTCCGACTACTGGCCCGCCCGCCACCAGGCGCTGACGTTCGCCGAGCTCGACCCGGTCCTGGCCTCCGAGGTGCTGGCCGACCTCACGGAGCTGACGGCATGACCTCCACAGCCCGCACCGTCCAGCGGCCGCCCGCCGAGATCCGGTACGCCGAGGAGCTGGCCGCGCTCCGGGCCGCCGACGACGCTCCCCGCCCGCCCGGTTGGCAGCTCAGCCTGCGCGCCGCGCTCCGGTTCGTCACCGGGGACCCGGACACCGGCGTCAGCCGCAAGTTCGTCGGCGACCGCTCCCTCGTCGAACGGGCCCTGGTCGCCCTGGCCACCAACCGCGGCCTGATGCTCGTCGGGGAGCCCGGGACCGCCAAGTCCCTGCTGTCCGAGCTGATCGCCGCCGCGGTCAGCGGAGACTCCACCCTGGTGGTCCAGGGCGGCGCCGCGACCACCGAGGACCAGATCAAGTACTCCTGGAACTACGCCCTGCTGGTGTCCGAGGGCCCCTCCGAGCGCTCCCTGGTGCCCGCGCCGGTGCTGCGCGGCATGCGGGAGGGCCGGCTCGTCCGCTTCGAGGAGATCACCCGCTGCCCCCTGGAGGTGCAGGACTCCTTGCTGTCGCTGCTCTCCGAGCGGGTCGTCACCATTCCCGAGCTCCCCGGGGACGCGGGACTGGCCTTCGCCTCCCACGGGTTCAACGTGATCGCCACGGCCAACACCCGGGACCGCGGCGTCAACGAGATGAGCGCCGCCCTCAAGCGCCGCTTCAACTTCGAGACCGTGTTCCCGATCGCCGACCGGGACGCCGAGGCCGCCCTCGTCGAGGCCGAGGCCACCGCCCTGCTGCGCTCCTCCGGCGTGGCCGTCGCCCCCGACCCGGACCTCGTGGACGTCCTCGTCACCACCTTCCGGGAACTACGGGCCGGCAGCACCGGCGCGGACGGCCCCCACCACGGCGGGCACGGCGGGCCCGACCGGATGAGCGCGGTCATGAGCACCGCCGAGGCGGTCGCCGTCGCCCACGCGGTCGGCGTCCGCGGCTGGTTCCTGCGCGGCGAGCCGGGCAACGCCGCCGACCTGGTCACCTGCCTGGCCGGTACGGCGGCCAAGGACAACCCCGAGGACCTGTCCAGGCTGCGCCGCTACCTGGAACAGCGCGCCGCCACACACAGCGGCCCGGCCTGGCGGGACCTGCACGCCGCCCGCCACCTGCTGGCCGGGTGAGCACCCTGACGGCCCATTTCCTCGGCGTCCGCCACCACTCGCCCGCCTGCGCACGGCTGGTCTCCCGCACCATCGCCGCGCTGCGGCCCAGCCACGTGCTGGTGGAGGGACCGGCCGACCTCAACGACCGGCTCGGCGAGCTGCTGCTGGGCCACCGGCTGCCGATCGCCGTGTTCGGCCACTACCGGGACGCGGAACGCACCGCCACCT
The DNA here is from genome assembly GCF_055564695.1 of Streptomyces sp. NPDC029014. Lineage (NCBI taxonomy): Bacteria > Bacillati > Actinomycetota > Actinomycetes > Kitasatosporales > Streptomycetaceae > Streptomyces > Streptomyces sp. NPDC029014. The sequence goes on along the minus strand of NZ_JBVHVT010000014.1, from coordinate 112,244 downwards.
CGTGGACCCCGTTCTGCGACTACTCCCCCGAGTGGGTGGCGCTCACCGAGGGCAGGGCCGCCGGCGCGCGGGTCCGCTTCATCGACCTGCCCGCCTGGCATCCCGCGTTCGCCGACCGCAGCAACCGGTACGCGGACGCCGAGGCCCGCTACGAGCGGGCCACCGCCCGGCTGTGCGACCGGTTCGGCGTGGACTCGGCCGACGCCCTCTGGGACCGGATGTTCGAGGCGTCGGAGCCCGGCGGGCAGGACGACGCCGCCCTCGCAGAGCGGCTCGCCCTGTACTTCGACGTGGTCCGCGGTGACACCGTGGCCGACGCCTCGGACCGGGCCCGCGAGGAGTACATGGCGTCCTGGGTCCGCGCCGCCCTGGCCGAACCCGGCGCGGGCGACGTCCTGGTCGTCACCGGCGGCTTCCACCGGCCCGCGCTGGTCGCCCTCACCGGGGCCGCACCGCCCGCGTGCGGCGCCGCGGACGGGACCCCGCCGGTGCCGCGGCCCCCGGCGGACGCCCTCGCCGGCAGCCATCTCGTCCCGTACTCCTTCCACCAGCTCGACGCCTTCACCGGCTACCAGTCCGGCATGCCCTCCCCCGGCTTCCACCAGCACGTGTGGGAGCACGGGCCGGCCGCCGCGGGCGACTTGCTGGTGCGGGACGTCACCGCACGGCTCCGCAGCCGCGGACAGCACGTGTCCACCGCCTCCCTCATCGCCGCCCGGGCCACCGCCCAGGGCCTGGCCGCGCTCCGCGGCCACCACCGGCCCGCCCGACTGGACCTCCTCGACGGGCTCGCCGGGGCCCTCCTCGACGAGGCCGTCGACGAGCCCCTGCCGTGGACCCGGCGCGGCCCGCTGCACCCCGCCACCCACCCGGTCCTCGTCGAGATGGTGGCCGCCGGCTGCGGCGACCGGACCGGCCGCCTCCACCCGGACACCCCGGTCCCGCCGATCGTGCACGACGTCACCGCCCGGCTGGCCGCCCTCGGCCTGGACGGCACCCGCGCCGTCACCCTCCGCCTCACCGAACCCGGCGGCCTGGACGCCAGCCGCGTCCTGCACCGCCTGCGCGTCCTCGGCGTCCCCGGCTACACCCGCACGCGCGGCCCCGTCGACGGCGCCGACCCCGAGGCCACCGAGCGCTGGGAACCGCACCCCGCCCCGGGCGGCCGGGAAGCAGCGCTGATCGAGGCCTCCGGCCGGGGCATGACCCTGGAGGACGCGGCCGTCACCGCCCTCGGCGAGCAGGTCCGGGCGGCCGGGCCCGCCCCCGACGCCCTCGCCGGGGCCCTGTTCGACGCGGTGGCCTGCGGGGCGACCGGACTGCTCGGCCCGCTCCTCGCGGACCTGCGTTCCGCCGTCGACCGGGCCGCCGCCCCCGGCCCGCTCGGCGAGGCCCTGCACACCGCCCTCGGGCTGTGGCGGCACGACCGGGTGTACGGGGTCGCCGGGGACCCGCTGCTGGCCGGCTTCACCGACGCCGCCGTGGCCCGGGTGCTGTGGCTGGCCGAGGGGCTGCACGGCGGCACGGGCGTCGACCGGGGCAGGCTGCGTGCGCTGACCGCCGTACGGGACGCCGTGCTGCACGCCGCACCGCTGCTCTCCCTGGACCGGGCGGCGGTGACCGCCGTCTGCGGCCGGATCGCCGCCGACCCGGCCGCCCCCGCCGATCTGCGCGGCGCCGCCTTCGGGCTGTGCCGCGCCCTCGGCGACGGCCCGGGCGAGGACACCACGGCCGCCGTGCGTGCCGTCGCCGGCACCGCGGCCCTCGGCGACTGGCTCGCCGGCCTGTTCGCGCTGGCCCGCGAGGAACTCACCGCTGCGGCCGCCGGGCCCGGATGCGAGGGCGGCGGCCCCGGAGCCGCCGGCCGGGGCGACGGCCTGCTCGGCGTACTCGACGTCCTGGTCTGCGAGCAGCCGGAGGACGAGTTCCTCACCGGCCTGCCCGCCCTGCGCCAGGCCTTCGCCTGGTTCCCGCCCCGCGAACGCGAGCGCATCGCCGCCCGCCTCATCGAACGCCGCGGCCTGCGCGGCTCCGCCCACGGCCTGCTGCGGACACCGGCCGACCCGCTGCTCATCGCCCGGGCCCGGCGCCTGGAGGACGACGTGCGCCACCTGCTCGACCGCCACGGCCTGGGAGCCGCCCCGTGACCACCCCCTCCCCCGAATCCTCCGCCGCACCCGCCCCCGGCCCGGCGCCCGGCCCCGCCGCCGCTCCCGACCCCGCTCCCGACCCCGGCCTGGAGCGGTGGCGGCTCATCCTGGGCAGCCCCGCCGAAGGCCACACCGGCTGCCCCGGCCCGCGCGCCGCGGCCCGGGACTCCGCCCTGGAGTGGCTGTACGGGCGCGATCCCGGGCAGGGCGACCGGGGCGTCCGCCGGACCGCCGGCCACGGGCCCTCCGCGGTGACCGCGGTCGACTGGCTCGACGACGTGCACCGGCTCTTCCCCCGGGAGACCATCGAGCGCCTGGAACGGGACGCCGTCGAGCGGTACGGGATCCACGAGATCGTCACCGACCCGGCCGTGCTGGAACGCGTACGGCCCAGCCCCGCGCTGCTGCGCGCCGTGCTGCGCACCAAGCACCTGATGAACCCCCAGGTGCTGCGGCTGGCGCGGCGCCTCGTGGAGGCCGTGGTCCGGCAGCTGACGGCCCGGCTCGCACCGGAGATCCGCCGCTCCTTCACCGGGACCCGGTCCCGGCGCCCCAGCCTCGTCCCGCACTCGCGGAACTTCGACTTCCATGCGACCGTCCGGGCCAACCTGGCCCACTACCAGCCCGAGCACCGGCGGCTGCTGATCGAGCGGCCCCGGTTCTCCTCCCGCACCCGGCCGCACCTGGAGCAGTGGCAGCTGATCCTGCTCGTGGACCAGTCCGGTTCCATGACCGGCTCCGTCATCCACTCCGCGGTGACCGCGGCCGCCTTGTGGGGACTGCCGGGGCTGCGGACGCACCTGGTGGCCTTCGACACCTCCGTGGTCGACCTCACCTCCGACGTCACGGACCCGGTGGAACTGCTGATGCGCGTCCAGCTGGGCGGCGGCACGGACATCGCCCGCGCCGTCGACTACGGCACCGGGCTGATCGACAACCCCCGCCGGGCCATCGTGGTCCTGGTCACCGACTTCTACGAGGGCGGGGACCGCTACCGGCTGGTCCGCACCGTGCGACAGCTCGTCGCCCAGGGCAGCACCGTGCTCGGCCTGGCCGCCCTCGACGAGGACGCCGCCCCCGTCTACGACCGCGACCTCGCCCAGGAGATCGCCGACGCCGGCGCGCACGTCGGCGCCATGACCCCCGGCATGCTCGCCGCGTTCGTCGCCGAACGGCTGGGCCGATGACCGCCGACCGGGCAGCCCGCCCCGACCTGCTGGCCCTCACCGAGGACACCCTCGCCGCGCTCACCAACCGGGGCCTGGTGAAACGCGCCGCGAAGGAACTCGCCGCGGGCGCCGGAGCCGTGGTCGGCGCCGCCGCCGACGGCAGCCTCACCGGGCGCTTCCCGGACGGCACCGAGGCCGTGCTGCCGCCCGGGGCGGGGATCGACCTCGGGACGTGCAGCTGCGCCGCCACCGGCGCCTGCCGCCACCTGCTCGGCCTGATCCTCGCCTACCGGCAGCAGGCGACGCCGCAGCCGGAGCCGGCTCAGGCGACGCCGGAGCCGGAGCCGGAGCCGGAGCCGGAGCCGGCCACCCCTGCCACCGCCGCGGGACGCGACGCACCCGCCGAACCCGACACCCCGAGCGACGCCCCCTCCGACGCCGCCGCTCCCGCCGGGCCCGGCCCTGCCGGTGGACCCGACGGCTCCCGCGCGCCCGGACGTTCCCACCCGCCCGGCGCCTCCGACACCACCGAGCCCGGCGGCACTCCGGTCCGTGCCGGGGCGGCGGCTGCGGAGGGCGGCCCGACGGGCGGGGGGCCGGGCGGGGGGCCGGACGGGATCCCGATGTGGTCGCCCGGGAACGTCACCGACGAGGAGCTGACCGCGGCGCTCGGTGCGCCGGCCGTCGCCGCCGCCCGCCGCACCCTGGCCCGCGGCTACTCCGCCCGGCTCACCCACCCCGCCCCGGGCTCGCCCGAGGCCCGGGCCGAACTGGCCACCGCCACCGTGCGGTTCACCGTTCCGGGTGCGCTCGGGTACGCCGTCACCGACGCCCGTCCCGAGCAGCGCGGCCCGGTCGTGGCCCTCGCCGTGTGGGCGTTCCGTGCCGCGCTCGCCACCGACCCGGCGGACCCGCCGGCCGACGTCCGGGCCGGCGGGCCGCTCCGGGCGGCCCGGAGCGCCCACGAGGCCGCCCGGGCCGCCGCCGGGCTCGCCGCGGACCTCCTGCTGGACGGGGCCGCGCACGCCGGGCCGGTCCTCGCCGCGGGCCTGCACCGGGTCCGCGGCGAACTCGCGGGCCACGGCATGCACTGGACCGCCGACACCACCGCCGACCTCGCGGAGCAGCTCGCGGAGCACGCCTCCCGGGGCGCCCGCCACCGGCCCGAGCGGTTCGCGGAGCTCCTCGCCGAGGTCGCCGCCCGGCACCGCACCGGCCGCCACGGCACCGGGGAACCGGGGACGACCCCGTTGCGCCGGGTCCGGCTCACCGGGCTCGGCTGCCGGGTCACCGGCGACGCCGCGTCCCGTACCGCCGAGGTGTACTTCGCCCACGCCCGCGCCGGTGTCTCCCTCGTGCTGCGGCGGCGCTGGGAGCTGACCGACGCCCAGGCCGCCGGGGACCGGCCCGCGCCGCACGGTCCGGACCTGGCGCGGCGGCGGGTCGCCGGCACCACCCTCGGCGCGTTGGCCGCCGGCAACGTGGTCAGCGAGACCGCGTCCCGCACCCCGGGGCACGTCGTGGCCTTCGGCGCCTCCCGGACCGGCGGTACCGGGGTCACCGCGGTCGGGGCGTCCTGGACCGGGCTGCCCGAGCCGCTCCTCGTACGGGACTTCGGGGCGCTCGCCGAACGGGTGCGGGCCCGCCCGCCCCGGCCGGTACGGGCGCGGGTGGCCGCGGACGACCTCCACGTGCTGGCCGTGCACGCCGTCGAGGACCTCGGCTACGACCCGGCCGAACAGCGCGTCGAGGCCGTCCTGCGGGACGCCCGAGGCAGCCATGCCCTTCTGGCCGCGCCCTACAACCCGTACGCACCGGGCGGCCTGGACGCCCTGCTCGCGGCGCTCGGCAGCATCGGCGGCGGGCCCTGCCACCTCAGCGGCTTCGTCCGTGCGGCCGCCGGCTCGGGGCCCGCCGGGCCCCCGGGCCTCGTGGTGGAGCCGCTCGCCGTGCTCGCCGGGTCCGCCGTCGTCGTGCCCGACCTGGCGGCCGGGCCGCCGACCGCCGGTACGGCCCCGGCGGCGCGCCCCGCACCTGACCCGGTCGCGGGGGCGCTGGCCGAGGCGCTCGGCGCGCTGGCCGACACGGCCCACCGCGGCCTGCGCCATCTGGACCGGGCCGGCCTGGACCGGCTCGACCGGGCGGCGGCCGCGCTGGACCGCACCGGGCTGGCCGCGGCCGCGTCCCGGGTGCGCGCCGTACCGGCCGCCGTCGCCGGGGGCGGCGCGGACGCCGCCGTGGGCCCGTGGACGGACGCCCAGCTGTTCCTGCTCACCGCGGCGGACCTGTACGGCTCCCGGTGACGGGGCGGGGGCCGCTGCCCGGGAGCCGGACACAGGGGACCCCTCCGGAACCCGGGAGCCGGATAAGCCAGACATAGGGACGCGGGATCAGGAGCCGGCGTTCGCGACCCCGAACGGCACGTGGACGCTCGGGGCGCTGGACGCCGTTCCGCCGAGGTGGCCGACCTGGTCGTCGAAGAATATGTGCGGCCGGAGGGTGGCGATGACGGCCGATTTGTCGATGCCGCCGAGGAAGAAGGCGTCGTCGACCCGCAGTCCCCACTTCTTGAGGCTGCGCACGGCCCGTTCGTGGGCGGGTGCGTTGCGCGCGGTGACCAGGGAGACGCGGACCCGCGGCCGGTAGTCGGGCCGGTCGCGGTGGGCGTCCTCCTCCCGGCGCTGGATGCGGTTGATCCCGGCGAGGAAGTCCCGCAGCGGGCCCGGGTCGTGGGGCGTGGCCGCATTGAGCACCTCGTGCGCGCGGAACCCGTCGATGCCGTCGGCCTGGAAGACGCGCTCGGAGCTGTCGTCGGCGAGGACCCCGTCGAAGTCGAAGGCGATGCGCAGCTCCGGGTCGTCCGGGTCGTCGGCGCAGGCGGAGGCCAGGACGTGTCCGGCGGGGAGGCCGGCGGCGACGGCCTCGCGGACGTCCTGCGCGTTGGCGGACAGGAACAGGGACATGTTGAGGGCTGGCATGAAGCGGTGCGAGGAGCGGCCCGGGCGGAAGATCGCACGGGTGATGGGCAGGTCGTGCGCCTGGACCGACCGCATCACCCGCAGCCCGGTGTCGGGGTCGTTGCGGGAGAGGATGATCACCTCGACCAGCGGGTCCTCGGGCCGGGCGGCGAGGTCGTTCAGCGACAGCAGGCGGCGTATGAAGGGGAAGGCGACGCCCTTGACCAGGGTGTCCTCGCGGTGCTCCTCCTGGTAGGCGCGGTAGGCCTGTTCGCCCTGCTCGCGGAAGACGGTGTCGGATGCGCTCAGGTCGAACAGGGCGCTGGAGGCGATCCCGACGACCAGGCGCTGGGAAAGGTCGTACCTCATGCCCCTCCCCCGCCCTTGCCCTTGCCCTTGTCCTCTGTGGTGCTCATGCGCCGAGAACGATCCTCCCCGAACGGGAGTTCCCCTCCGCCCGAGGTCGCCCCGCGGGCCGGCGCCCCTCAGACCGGGATCGGGGTGAAGGTGTGGAGTTCGTCCGCGCCGGCGCGGACGACCCCGTACGCCCCCTCGGGGACCTCGTTCCAGGCTCCGGGGAGGTCGCCGAGCGGTTCCGACACCACCAGGCGGGTGTCGTCGGACACCTCCTGCAGGAGCTCCACCTCGGGGTGGAGGGCCCGCAGGGACTCCACCTTGGAGCTGTAGTACAGCGACCGGGCCTTGCCGCCGGAGGCGTAGCGGAACGCCCAGATCGCCGTGCCGTCCGTCACGGCGACGGTCATCTGCATGGGGGCGGCGATGCCGTGCTCGTGGCCGACGCGCTCCACCAGGCCGACCATCTTGGCCACCGCGCCGGGAGGGTCCTCCTCCAGGCCGAAGGTGAGGGCGAGGAAGAACATCATCTCCGAGTCCGTGGTCCCCTCCATGTCCAGGAAGAGCAGCGGGTCGACGGTCATGGCCAGGTCGCGGCGCATCCGGTGGAACTCGGCGATGGAGCCGTTGTGCATCCACATCCAGCGGTCGTGCCGGAAGGGGTGGCAGTTCGTCTGCTGCACCGCCGTGCCCGTCGAGGCCCTGATATGGGCGAAGAGCAGCGGGGACACGACGTGCCCGGCGATCTCCCGCAGGTTCCGGTTGTTCCAGGCGGGGCCGACGTCGCGCACGACCGCGGGGGTGCCGACGGTGCCTCCGTCCATGTACCAGCCGATGCCGAAGCCGTCCCCGTTGGTCGTCTCGACGCCCATGCGTGCGTGGAGGCTCTGGTCGATCAGGGAGTGCTTGGGTTTGTAGAGGATGGTGTCGAGGAGCATGGGACTACCCGAGTACGCGAGCCACCGGCACATGATCGATCACCCTTTCTCGTGGTCGTCGGTCCGATCATGCGGGCGGCGGTGACGCGGTGCATCACCCCCGCGGGGTGAGCGCGGGGAGCACTGCGCGGGCCCGGTTCCGACCTGGTCCCGGCCCCGGACCGGGCGCCGGTTCCCGCCCCGGTTCCGGCCCCGGGCGGCGCCCCTGCGGCGGGCGTGCCGGGCTGGGCGGGGCGCGCTGCCGGAGTCACCCCCGGCAGGTGATCCCCGGGCCCGGTGTGCGCGTTACGGTCGTGCCAAGGTGCCGACGCCCCCAGACGGCAGCTCGGCCCACGCCCCGCCCGTGACCGCGTCGCCGGGCCTTGCGACAGGAGCTGACGTGACCAAAGAGACCAACGACAAGCTGGAAGAGATCGGCCCCATCGACTACCTGGTCGTCGAGTTCCCCGGCAGTCACCTGACCGGTGAGGGAATGCCCCTGCTGGTCGATCTCGTCGAGCGCGGGATCATCCGCATCCTCGACCTGACCTTCTTCACGAAGCTGGAGGACGGCTCGGTGGAGGGCATCGCCCTGGCCGACGTGAACGGCGACGGGCAGCTGGACCTCACCCTCTTCGAGGGCGTGTCCTCGGGGTTGATCGGCGAGGACGACGTGGCCGAGGCCGGCTCCCTGCTCCAGCCCGGGGACTCCGCTGCCGTGCTCCTCTACGAGAACACCTGGGCCGGGCCGCTGGCCGCCGCCCTCCGCCGCGCCGACGCCCGCATGATCGCGAGCGGGCGCGTTCCGGTGCAGGACGTGATCGAGGCGCTGGACGCGCTCGACTCCGCGGCCTGAGGGCTCCCACCCCACCCACTCCCGACACCGACAGAGGCAGGACACCATGCCCGGACTCCTTCGCGGCGTCGCGCGCACCGCCGTCGTCGCCGGTACGGCCACCGCCGTCTCCAACCGTGTCTCGCGCCGCCAGGCCGGCCGCTGGGCCCAGCAGGACGCGGAGCAGGCCCAGGCCGCCTACGCGCAGCAGCAGGCCGCGGCGCCCCCGCCCCCGCCGCCGGCGGCCCCGCCCGCCGACGTCGGCATGGACGACAAGATCAGCCAGCTCAAGGAGCTCTCGACCCTCAAGGACCAGGGCGTCCTCACCGAGGAGGAGTTCGCCGCCCAGAAGGCGCGCATCCTGAGCTCCTGAGCCGTCGGGTTCCCGAGCCCCTGAGCGCCCGCCGCCGGAGGCGAGGTGAGCCGTGCCGGACACACCCCGCGGGGAGCGGGACCCCGACCCGCTGCGGGACCGCGTCCTGACGCGCTCGCTGCTGCGGTCGGCGGGCGCGGACCCGCACCACCTCCCCGAGTTCCTCGCCGCCTTCGCCGTACGGCACATGGGCCCGGTCGCGGCGCGCTCGGTCGCCCGGCTGCGTGCGGCGCAGCCCGACGCCGACCCCGCCGAGCTGCGGTCCCGGGTCACCACCCGCGGCAAGCGCCGGACCGTGTCCGAAGGGGCCTTCGTCGGCGGTCCGTTCATCGTCCTGATCCCGTTCGCCTTCTGCGTGGCCATCCTCAGCCAGGCGCGTACCTGCCTGGAGCTGGCCGCCCTCGACGGCCGCGACCCCACCGACCCGGAGCGGGCCGCCGAACTCCTCGTCCTGCAGGGCGTGTACGAGGACGTCGGCCGGGCCCGGACCGTGCTCGCGGAGGTCTACCTCCCCCAGGACGGCCCCGCGGGGTCCGGGCCGCCGCCGGGGCGCATGAGGGCCGTGCACCGGCTGGTGCTGCGGATGGCGCGGCTGCTCGGGCTGATCACACCGGGGGACGAGGTCCCGGGGCGGCTGCCGCGCCGGCTGGTGCAGACCGGGCGGTACGCACTGCTCGGCGCGGTGCTGCTGGTCGGCATGGTCGCCCCGCTGGTCTGGCTCCCGTACATGGCGCTGTCGTACGACCGGTCCACGGATCAGCTCCTGGCCCGGGCCACCGCGTTCTACTTCGGCGAACGGCCCGCCGCCCGGCCGCGGCGGGCTGCGCGGGTCGAACCCGAGATGGTGGCTTCCGCCCTCAGGGCCCTGCTCTCGGTGCTGGTCCCCCTCGGGTTCGTGATCGGAGTCCTGGCCGCCAACCTGCGGATCGCCGACCGCGGCTGGCCGGTGCTGGCGATCGCCCTGACCGTGGCGTCCATCGGGGTGGGCGCCGTCTGGCAGGGGCGCCGGCGGCACCGGGGCCCTGCCGGCTGACGCCGCTGCCGACACCGCACCGGCGGGTTCACGTGCGTCACGCTTTCACGCCAACTCCGTTGTGACCCTGCCGAGTTGCCGTGTCACTGGCCTATGTTCTGGGGACATGTCGGTTCGCCCCAGGAGGCCCGGTTGCAGTCCAGGCGCTTTCTCGCCCTCACCCGTGCGTTACGCCGCTCCCATCTGCTCATCGTCTTCGGCCTCGGCTCCCTGCTGGTCGGGCTGACCCCGTTGCTCGGAGTCGCGAGTCCGGCCCGCCCCTCGCCCAAGCCGGCACCCGTGCCCTTCGACCAGCAGACGGCGGTGGATTCACCGCACCACCCCGTCGCGCCCGCGAACGCGATGGAACCGGCGGCTCCCGTGCTCGACCGGACCGGCTGGACGGCCACGGCCAGCGATGAGGAGACCGTCGGGGAGAACGGCCGCGCGGCCAACGTCCTCGACGGCAACACCGCCACCTTCTGGCACAGCAAGTGGACCGGCACCCCGGCCCCGCTGCCGCACAGCATCACCATCGACATGCACCGCACGGCGGTCGTCTCCGCCCTCCTCTACCTGCCGCGCACCAACTCGTCCAACGGCCGCCCGGGCGAGTACAGCATCAGCCTGAGCGCGGACGGCCAGAACTGGGGCGGCCCGGTCGCCACCGGTACGCTCGCCGACGACGCCAGCGCGAAGACCCTCGGGTTCGCCCCGCAGGGGACCCGGTTCGTACGGCTGACGGGGCTCACCGAGGCCGGCGGCCGCGGCCCCTGGACCTCTGCCGCCGAGATCAACCTGCTGGGTGACCCCGGAACCCCGGCCGCCACCGTCGACCTGTCCCGCACCGGCTGGACGGCCACGGCCAGCGACGAGGAGACGACCGGGGAGAACGGCCGCGCCGGGAACGTCCTCGACGGCAACGACGCCACCCTCTGGCACAGCAAGTGGAGCGGCACCCCCACTCCGCTGCCGCACAGCATCACCATCGACATGCACCGCACGGCCGCCGTGTCGGCCCTCGTCTACCACGCCCGCTCCGACGGCCCCAACGGGCGCGCGGGCGCGTACACCGTCGCCACCAGCACCGACGGCGCCACCTTCGGCGCGCCCGTGGCCTCGGGCAGCTGGCGGGACGACGACACCGTCAAGACCGCCACCTTCACCCGTACCGAGAACGCCCGCTACGTACGCCTGACCGTGACGAGCGAGGCCGGCGGCCGCGGTCCGTGGACCTCGGCCGGCGAGATCCGCCTGAGCGGTCCGGCCGATGCGGCCGTCCACGGCTCCTGGGACCGGATCACCGGCTTCCCGCTGGTGCCCGTGGCCACCGCCGTCCTGCCCGGCGACAAGCTGCTGGCCTGGTCGGCGTACGCGGTCGACCGCTTCGGCGGCAGCAACGGCTACACCCAGACCGCGATCCTGGACCTGAAGACCGGCAAGGTCACCCAGCGGCGCATCGACAACACCGGCCACGACATGTTCTGCCCCGGCATAGCGATGCTCGCCGACGGCCGGGTGCTGGTCACCGGCGGCAGCAACGCGGAGAAGGCGAGCATCTACGATCCGGCCACCGACGCCTGGTCCGCGACCACCAGCATGAACATCGCCCGCGGCTACCAGGCGATGACGCTGCTCTCCACCGGCGAGGCCTTCGTCCTCGGCGGATCCTGGAGCGGAGCCGGCGGCGACAAGGCGGGCGAGGTCTGGTCGCCGGACACCCGCACCTGGCGCAAGCTGCCCGGCGTACCCGCCGCCCCGGCCCAGACGGCCGACCCGGCCGGCCCCTACCGGTCCGACAACCACATGTGGCTGCACGCCACTTCGGGCGGCAAGGTCCTCCAGCTGGGGCCCAGCAAGCAGATGAACTGGATCTCGACCGGCGGCAGCGGCAGCATCAGCGCGGCCGGCACCCGGGCCGACAGCCCGGACGCCATGACCGGCAACGCCGTCGCCTACGACATCGGCAAGCTCCTCACCCTCGGCGGCTCACCCGCGTACGAGAGGACCCCCGCCACCCGGCTCGCGTACACCGTGGACATCGCGGGCGACCAGGTCCGGGCGGCCCGCACGGGCGACATGGAGCACGCCCGCGGCTTCAGCAACAGCGTCGTCCTGCCCGACGGCAAGGTGGCCGTCTTCGGCGGGCAGGCGTACCCGGTGCCGTTCAGCGACGCCACCTCCGTCCTGACCCCCGAGCTGTGGGACCCGGCCACCGGCACCTTCACCCCGCTCGCCACCATGGCCATCCCGCGCAACTACCACAGCGTGGCCAACCTGCTGCCCGACGGGCGGATCTTCTCCGGCGGCGGCGGGCTGTGCGGGGACTGCGCCACCAACCACGCCGACGGGGCCGTGTTCACGCCCCCGTACCTGCTGGCCGCGGACGGTACGCCGAAGCCGCGGCCCGTCATCACCGGCGGGGTGCCTCCGCGGGCCGCGCCCGGCGCCTCGCTCTCGGTGAGCACCCAGGGCCAGGTGGCGTCGTTCGTCCTCATGCGGTCCGCGGCCGCGACCCACTCCACCGACAACGACCAACGGCGGGTGCCGCTGGCCGCCACGGCCGCGGGCAACGGGACGTACACGGTGTCGATCCCCTCCGACACGGGGGTGGTCCTGCCGGGCACCTACATGCTCTTCGCCCTCGACGCCCAGGGGGTGCCGAGCATCGCCAAGTTCGTGACCGTCGCCTGACGTTCGTCCGAGAAACGCCTGACGGACGCACCCCCGCCCCCGATGCACGACCGGCAACGGTCGGGGACGGGGTGCGTACGTGACGGTCGGCGGGGGCGGTCGGCGGCCCGCCGAACGCGGGTTCTTGTTACGGTGCCGGGATGCGCGCACCCATCGGACCCTTCGAGGACGCCCGGCCGGCACCGGAGTGCCTCGCCGAACTGACCGCCCCGGTCGCGGAGGCGATCCGCCACTGGCAGGGCGGGACGCCCGCCGACCGGATCGTGTACGTGGACACAGACCCGGCGATCGCCGACACCGCGGCCTTCGTCGAGCACTACGGACGGGACCTGCTCGGGCACTCCGCGAACTGCGTGGTCGTCGCCGCCCGGCGGGGCGGCGAAACCAGCCTCGCCGCCTGCCTGGTGCCGTCCGCGGGCCGGGTCGACGTCAACGGCGTCGTGCGGCGCCGGCTCGGAGCCCGCAAGGCGTCGTTCGCGCCGATGGACACGGCCGTCGCGGCGACGGGCATGGAGTACGGCGGGATCACCCCGGTCGGACTGCCCGCCGACTGGCCCCTGCTGGTGGACGCCTCGATCGCGGCGATGCCGTACGTACTCGTCGGCAGCGGCCGGCGGCGCGGCAAGCTCATCGCCCCCGGATCCCTCTTCGGGCTGCTCCCCGGTGCCGAGCTGATCGAGGGCCTCGCCGTCTGAACGACGCGCAGGCGTGCACTTCCGGCGCAGAGTGCGTGCGCTGACGGGCAACGCCGCGGCGGCGGTCCGGCCTAGTGTGGCGGCGGAGCGGCGCCGGCGCGGGGCCGCCACCGCACCAGCCGAGAGGATCCCCATGAACCGGCCTTCCCCCACCGCCGTCGAGCGGGTCGACCACGGGCACCGCTACGACATCCTGGTCGGCGCGGAGCACGCCGGCCGCACCGAGTACCGCGACCACGGCGTCCAGCGGGTCTTCCACCACACGGAGGTCGACGCGGCCTTCGCCGGGCAGGGGCTGGCACCGCTGCTGGTCGGGGAGGCCCTGGCCGACGTGCGCCGGTCCGGGATGCGGATCGTGCCCGTCTGCCCTTACGTGGCCGCGTACCTGGAGCGGCACCGGGAGTTCGACGACATCACCGACCCGGTCACCCCGGAGGTCCTGCGCTGGCTCGACGCGGAGCTGGCCTGAACGGCGCGGCCCGTGCGGCCGCCGTGCCCGTCGATGCCCGTCGGGCTACCGGTGCCGGCTCAGGAGACCGCGTACCACTGGCTGCCCCAGCCGGTGTTGATGGTGCTGGTGGACTGTTCGGCCAGGTTCACCTTGGCGGGCAGGGAGGTCTGGCCGGTCAGCAGGGTGCTGTAGCGCAGCAGCGGCGGGTTGAGACCGGCGTTGACGGAGATCCCGGCGCCCGTGGCCTTGAGGGTGAGGAGGTTGGTGGCCCAGGTGCCGTTGAGCAGCAGGGCGACGAAGTAGGTTCCCGGTTCGGCCGTGAACGGCTTGGCCAGGGGAAACGGTTTGGCGATCGCGTCGGTCATCAGCTGCGGCGAGACGTCCGCGGTGGCCGCCCGCAGGGTGCCGGAGGCGTCGTACACGCCGAGGTAGCAGTCGGCCAGTTGGGCCTGCGGGTCGATCCCGGCCAGCCCCAGCCAGATGTTCGACCAGGTGATCCGCTCGTGCAGGACGATGCGGACCAGGGTGACCCGGCCGCCGACCCCGGCCGCGGACTGCGCGGTGACGTGGCCCGCGTCGTTGGGGTCTCCGGTCCAGGCGAGGAGGTTCTGGTCCTGGGGCAGCGGTGCCTGGACCGCGCGGGGCCCCGGGGAGGCGGGCTGCGCCGAAGTGCTGGTGGTCGGGCGGCTGTCGGCGGGCGTGCTGGTGCAGCCGCTGAGGACGAAGAGCGCGGTGAGCGCGGCGCAGAGGCCGGCGAGGGTACGGGTGTGCATGGTCTCCCCTGGGTTCGGACGACCGAGTGTACGAGCGGTCGCACCACCCGAACCACCGTTCCCCCCTTCCCCCGTGCGGGTGGGCCGGCTCAACCGGTCGGCCGGTGCCGGCGCCGCCAGAACGGGGTGTCCCAGCGCCGTTCCCGCCCGTACTGCACGGCCCGCGCGCGCAGGTGCTCCTCGTGGAGCGCGGTGATGCGCCGCGCGTAGGCGGGCAGTGCGCCGCCGTCCCCGGCGTGGTCGGCCAGGACCGCCCGCGCACCCTCCATCCCGGTGGCCAGGGCCATGACGATGCCGCGGGCCGCGAGGGGGTCGGTGGTGGTGGCGGCGTCCCCGACCGCCGCCCAGCCGGGGCCGGCGGCGGGGCGGGTGCGGGAGGCTCCCGCAGCCGTCACCTCCAACAGCGGGGGCGGCTCCCGCCAGGGGGCGAGGCAGTCCCCGACGTGGCCGGTGGCCCGGGCCCGGGCCCACCACGTGTCCCGGTGGTGCAGGCGGGTGCCGGCGACGAGGTCGGCGTCCGTCATGGCCATCAGCACCCGCCCGCCGTCCGGCAGCGGGGCCGTGTACCACCAGCCCCACGGCGTGGCCTCCACCAGCGAGGTCTGCTCCGGCTCGGCCTCGGCCCGGGAGCCGCCGGCCGGCGGGGCCAGGATCCCGGCGACCGCGGTCAACCGGTCGGAGCGGGCGGGGGCCGCGCCGAGGCGCCGGGCCAGCCGGGCCGGTCGGCCCGTGGCGTCGACGAGGTAGCGGGCCGCGAACGTGCGGGCCGCAGCTCCCGTACCGATCGTGGCTGTGGTGCCTGTGGTGTGAGTGGTGGGGGCGGTCGTGAGGCGCCAGTGGTCCGGACGGCGCTCGACCTCCCGGATCCGCCCGGTCCTGCGGACCGCTCCGGCCGCCTCGGCCGCCTCCAGCAGGGCCGTGTCGAACCGTGCCCGGTCCAACTGCCGGCCCGGGCCGTAGGGCCCGAACACGGAGCTCACCTCCACGGGCCCGTCCCCGCCCCACACGGCCCGTCCCCCGTAGCAGGGTGCGTGTGCGTCGAGGTCGACCCGCCCGAGCACGCCCAGGCCCTCCAGCAGCGGACCCGCCGCCGCAGCGAGGCTCTCCCCGATCCGCGGGCGGCCCGGTGCGGCGGGAGCGACCAGCACGACGTCCGCACCGGCCCGTACGAGGGCCAGCGCGGCCGCGCAGCCGGCCGGGCCGCAGCCGGCGATCAGCACGTCGCAGCGGACGTCGACGTCGCAACGGCACGGTTCCGCCGTCCCGTTCACCGCACGGCTCCCGGCCGGGCCCGGTCCGGCCCTACTCGGGCTCGGGGGCGGAACGTTCGGTCTCGACCATGGCCTCGGTACCGTCCGGGCCGGGGACGATGAAGCCGAGGGTGCTCCAGTGGTCCACCATCTCGTTCATGCCGAGTTCGGCGTCCTTGCCGTCGCCGATGCCCCGGTCCCATTCCCGGAACGCCCCGGCCGCGCCGTGCAGGAGCGCGTCGAGTTCCGTCTCGGGCAGCACTTCGTCCGGGCGGGCGGCCGGCCACCAGTAGTTCTGGCACAGGTAGAAGTCGGCCTGCCACGGCACGGCCATGTACTTGGTGACGTCTCCGGCGACCAGGTCCTCGCGCAGCCTGAACGGCGCGGACCAGGTGGCCGGATCGTCGGCGATGAAGGTCATCTCGATGCCGGGGAAGAACCCGCCGCCTCCGGCCGGCTCCAGCGCGGCGCGTACCAGGGCGTGCGGCTGTTCCGCGGGCGGCAGCGCCTCCACGGGGACGGGCGCCGGGGGCCCTCCGGTCCAGTCGGCCGCGAAATCACCGGCGGCCCAGCGGCGCATCCGCTCGTACGGGCCCGGGAGCAGGGTGAGCCAGGTCCGCGGCTCGTCGTCCGCCAGGTCGCCGTCCGCCGCGAGGATCGGCATGAAGCCGCTGTTCGCCTGGGCGACGTCCATCGCCCCGGGGGTGCGCAGCCTGCGGAAGACGGCGCGGCGGAAGCCCTTGTCGGCCTCCGCGGCGGAGGCCAGCCGGGCGAGGCGGTCGGGCGCGAGGAAGTTTCCCCTCCGGTCTCCGTGCCGCCGGCGGGCCGTCTGGTTGACCCAGGCGAGTGCGATCGGCCGGGCCAGCAGGGGATGGACGTCGCGGGTGAAGGAGACCTCCGGGGGTACGGGCAGCATGCCCGACGCGCGGGCGGTCTCCAGGGCCACGTCGTAGAGGGTGATCAGGCTCTCGGTCTGCGCGGCGAAGTCGGCCGGGGCCACGATGCACCAGGCCGGGGCCACCGGTACCTTCCGGCCGTCCGGCCCGAGGGCCACGGTCGCACGGACCGGGCCGTCGGAGACGTCGTCGCACCAGAAGTCGTTGTTGGCGTAGTCGTGGACGGGGTTGGCGGGCGCGGCCGAGAACGACGTTCCGAAGCCGCCGAGGACGATGAGCCGGCCGGCCGCGTCCGTTCGCAGTTCGCCCAGCGGTACGGGCCTGCCGAGGAAGGTGCCGGTGTCGAAGCGGGCGCCCGAGCCGTCCCGGGAGGGGCCGGTCACGGTGCGGGGGCCCGGCCGGACCACCAGGCGGGCGCGGGCCGCGCCGTCGGCGGGGTCGATGTGCAGGTTGCGGCGGTGGGTGTCGGAGGTGGACTGCCCGAAGCGGCCGGCGAACCTGAACCAGGCGCCCTTGGCGTTGGCCAGTTCGGCCGTCCAGGTGATCCGGGCCTCGGCCGCGGTGAGTTCGCCGAGGACGGCCCCGGCCCGGTCGTAGGCGTACACCCGGAACCGGGCGGCCTGGCGTTTGATCCGGCCGGCGGGGTCCCGGAAACCGCCGTCGGGGGTGGGCCGGACGCCCGGGGATTCCGGGCCGATGAAGAAGGCGTCGGGGCTGTCGCCGACACGGGCGATGCCGATCGACGGGTGGATCTCGCAGTGGGCGATGTCGTCGAGTCGCACGGCTCCTCCCGGGTGGAGGCGCAGCGGTTGCGTGGTGACGGTGTCGATGACGAGCGCGGGCGACGGCGTCAGTGGTGATCGTGGTGTCCGCCGCTGCCCGAGGCCAGTTCTCCCTCCTCGAGGTAGAACTCCCGCTTCACCGTGAACCGCAGGTCGATGGCGTCGGGCGCGGCCACTCCGCCGTCCAGGAGCTTCGCCGCCACCTGCTGGCCCTCGACCAGACGGTCAGCAGCGGTGTCGTCCCTGCCGGGGATGGCGAGCCGCGGGCCCTTCGCCAGGAGTGCATCGGTGAGCGACACACCGGAGACGCTCCGGATGTTGCCCACCTGGAGGTGGCTCTCGAAGTCGGGCGGTGTCACGACCCGGTGCGCCAGGAACACCTCACCGGCCCTGCCGAAGGCGAGGTAGGTGAGCGCCGGCGGACGGGGGTCCTGCTCGTCCAGGTGCCGGAAGTGGACCACGCGCCGGACCTCGACCCGTACGGGGTCGACGATCTCCACGCCGCCCCGCTCGAAGTGCCCCCGGAACAACGTCCCGTTGAACGAGGTCAGCGCGGGCTGCCCTGCGGGCGTGACCAGGTCGGAGATGCGGAACGGCTCGGGATCGAGCGTGTAGAGGTCCGTACCCGTCTCGCGGCGGTCCTCCACGTACACCTTCTGTGCGTTGCCCGCGTCGTTGTCCAGGGTCACTTCGAGGAGCACCTGGAACGCGTGAACGGGCATGGCGAACATGAGCAGGTGGGACAGGTAGATCGTCTCCTCGCCCATGACCGCCATTCCGTGGCCTGCCTTGGGTTCGACCGGCATCGTCCTCATCTCCAGCATGCGCCCAGCTGTCGTACCTCGTACCAGCTGTGGGAGGGATGCACCTACGTCACTTCCGAGGCTGGCACACGGATCCGTTGATCGCCATCGCGGGGGCGGGCCGGTGAGGTGGTGGCGCTGGGAGACCCGGGGTGGGGGCCGGACGGGGAGCGGCCTACGATCCCGTCGTCGGTCGGGTGATCATGGGAGCGGGGGCGCACATGGGAACGGTGGGGGCTCTGGAGAAGCTGGCACCGGTGGTGCTGGCATTCGGCTGCGGGGTCGTCCTCGCCCGCCGGAAGGTGATTCCGGCGGAGAGTTCCAAGGTCTTCGCCGATTACGCGTTCCTCTTCGCCGTCCCGTGCTTCCTGTTCGGCAACATCTACCGCAGCGACCTGGCGGCCCTGTTCCACTGGCGGGCCGTCACCGCCTACGCGGCCGCCGCCGCCACCGCGGCCGTGCTGACCGGCGTCCTGGCCGGGACGCTCGGCGGTGTCCGGGACCCGCGCGGTGTCGCACTGCGCATCATGGCCGCCGTGCAGGTCAACACGGCCTATTTCGCCGTGCCGGTGTTCATCATGCTGTTCGGGGACGCGGCGCCGATCTTCCCGGTGCTGCTGTTCCAGGTGTGCGTGCTGTCCCTGGTCATCATCGCCGTCATGGAGTGGGGGCGGCCGGACCGGACCGGCAGCCCGGTCCGGCGGCTCGGATCGGCCGTCGGGGCCTCGCTGCTGACGCCGGTGGTGGTCGCCTGCAACGCGGGCATCGCGCTCAACCTGCTGTCCCTTCCGGTGCCCGGGGTCGTGCTCGACGGCTTCGCGTTCGTCGGTGACAGCGCTTCGCCCGTGGCGTTGTTCGCCCTCGGGCTGCACCTCGGGGGGAGCGGGCTGGAGGTTCGCGGCACCACGCTGGAGGAGGTGTGGATCATCGCCGTCAAGTGCGTGGCCCTCCCCCTGATCACCTTCGCCGTGTGCCGCTACGGCTTCGGGCTGGAGGGCGAGCGGCTGAGCCAGCTCGTCCTGATCGCTGCGATGCCCGCACCGCAGAACCTGTTCGTCTACGCCCAGCGCTACGACGTCGGCGTCGACGTCGCCGCCGCGCTCGTCGTGAAGAGTTCGGTCGTCGCGCTGTTGCTGCTCCCGTTGTGGACCCAGTGGGCCGTGTGACGGCGACCGGTGTGACCTGCGACGGGACCGTGACGAGACCGTCGCAGGATCCGTGGTACATGTTCATGCCATGAAGAAGATCACCCGCAGACAGGCCCTGGGCACCGCTGCCGGCGCAGCGACCGCCCTCGGTCTGACCGGCCTCGTCGCGTGCGACGCGGCCAAGCCCTCGTCGGCCCCCGATGCGAAGGCACAGCCCGGTGTGAGCGCCTCGGGCCTGTCCATACCCGCCAACGGCATCGACGAGGTGTTCGAGGGGCGCCGGATCCAGATCTCCCTCGCCAAGGGCGGCGGCGGGCACGAGGGGCACGGGCTGCCCGCCTGGCCCACCATCAAGATCGACGGCAACGAGCTGCACGTCATGCGCAACGCCGACGGCACCTGGGTCAGCGTCATCAACCACTACGAGACCTTCCCGGACCCCGTCGCGGCCGCCCGCGCCGCCGTCCGCACCCTCCAGGGGGGCCACCTCGCCCCCTTCGCCCCCGAGGGAGCCGCGCAGTGACCGTCCGCAAGAGCCAGGCCACGCTCACCTCCGACGAGAAGCGCGCCTTCACCAACGCCCTCCTCGAACTCAAGCGCACCGGGGTCTACGACCGGTTCGTCGCCACGCACAACGCCTTCCTCAGGACCGACTCCGACTTCGGCGACCGGGTCGGCCACCGCTGCCCGTCCTTCCTGCCGTGGCACCGGCGCTTCCTGCTGGACTTCGAGGCCGAGCTGCAGAAGGTGGACCCGAAGGTCTCCCTCCCGTACTGGGACTGGACCGTGGACCGCACCCCCGCCTCCTCGCTGTGGGGCCCGGACTTCCTCGGCGGCACCGGCCGGCCGCTGGACGGGCAGGTGCTCGACGGCCCGTTCGCCCACTCCGGGCGCCGGTGGAACATCACGGTGGGCGTCGACCGGCATGCGTTCCTGCGGCGTTCGCTCGGCGCGGGCGGGGCCCAGCTGCCGACGAAGGCCGAGGTGAACGCCGTGCTGGACATGCCCGAGTACGACACCGCCCCCTGGAACAGCTCCTCGGGCGGCTTCCGCAACCACCTGGAGGGGTGGCGGGGCGCCGGCCTGCACAACCGGGTCCACGTGTGGGTCGGCGGGCACATGGGCACCGCGGCCTCCCCCAACGACCCGGTGTTCTGGATGCACCACGCCTTCGTCGACATGCTCTGGGCCGAGTGGCAGCGGCGCCACCCGAAGTCCGCCTACCTGCCGGCCGCCGCCACGCCGAACGTGGTGGACCTCCGGCGCCCGATGCGGCCCTGGAACAACGTGACCCCGGCCGACATGCTGGACCACCGCAAGTTCTACACCTTCGACACCGAGGGAGCCGCGCCGGGGCGGCCCTAGCCGCCGGCCGGAGCCGCCCGCCGCGGGATCACGGCGGTGTGTGCCGCCACGCCCCCGGGTGGGCGCGCCGGGGCGGGCTGCCCAGGCGGTGGGCGAAGTACGGTTCCTGGGCGACGGCGGCCCCCGTCGCCATGCTCACGGTGATCCCGACGCACAGCACGATCAGCCACGACAGCAGCACGAACACCGGGCCGGTCGAACCGTACGCCTCCAGCGCCCGGTTGAGGGCGTGCGGCATGTAGAAGCCGGCGGTGAAGGACAGCCCGGTGACCGTGACCGCGGTGAGCACCGCGCCGGGCAACAGCGCCCGCGGCGCCAGCCGACCGCCGAGCAGCAGGTCCTGGGTCCACCACCAGGCGGCCGTCTGCAGGGCCAGGGCGAGGGGGATGCCGAGCCACAGGCCGACCCCGAAGCCCTGGCGCACCGGGCCCTGGACGACCAGCAGCACCGTCCAGACCACGATCCAGGCCACCCAGCGCCAGACCGAGATCCGGGCCTCGGTGCGCGGGATCTCCCAGGCGCGTTTGCACAGCCGCTGCATGGCCCGGCTCACGGCCGTCGCGGACACCAGGACCATCAGGCCGCCGACGAGCCCGATCGCGCTGCGGAAGTCCTCGTACTCGCCCCCGGAGTTCTTCCCGAGGAGGTCGCCCACCTGTGCGGCGGCCGGCCCGGTCAGCCCGAAGGTGGTCCGCACGGAGTCCACCAGCTGCTCGCTCACGCCGTCCGGGGCGAACGAGGCGATGACGAACAGCAGGGGCACGGCGGTCAGGAAGACCTGGGCGGCGAGGCGGGTGGCGGAGTCGAAGACGTTCACCGCGATCAGCCGCTCGATGACGTGGGTGATCACCGGGAACCGGGTCTCGGCCCGCTCCTGCTGCCCCTTGGCGACCGTGACCAGCTTCCGGGACCGGGCACGCCACCAGGCACGCCACCGGGACCGGCGCCCGGCGCCGCGGGCGGAGGGGGTTCTGCGGCCGCGCATGGGGCCCAATCTCGCACTCCCGGACCGCGGGAGCCGGGACCCGCGCGTACGCGGTCGGCAGGATCCCCCGTCGGACCCAGACCCGCCGCGGCGACGGGCCGGGGGCCGCGGTCACCGCGTCCCCTCCCGGAGTACCCGCTCGACCAGCTCCTCCAGGGCTTCGCTGGTGTCCGGGTCGGCGCGTTCCACCGTACGGCCGTCCGCGGTCACGGTGTACCGGTAGCCGTCGGGGACCCCGGCCGGGATCCCGGGTCCCGCCTCGGCGAGGACCCGGCGGGCGAGGCGTTCCAGTGCGGCCGCGTCAGGCCGGCCGGCCGTGTCCAGGACGGCCCGACGCGTGAGGCCGGCGAATCCCCCGCTGCGCGTCACCTCGATGCGCACGGCACCGGCGACGAGGCGGAGCGGGGCGCGGCCGTGCCACGGGGTGGCGGGGCACCCTCAGCCTCAGCCATTGCCGTTGCCCCCGTTGCCGTCGACGCCGACCTCCGCCCAGGCCTTGATGACCGCCTCGTACTCCGTTCCCCGCCCGTAGCGCCGTTCCGTCGCCGCGACCGTCGCCCGGGCGAAGTCCTGGAAGTCGGCGCGCGGCGTCAGCTCCCCGGAGGTGAGGGTGTCGAACCAGATCTGGCCCGGCCGCTCCCAGGCGAAGCCGCCGATCCGGGACGCGACCAGGTAGAACGCCCGGTTCGGGATACCGGAGTTGATGTGGACACCGCCGTTGTCGAGGTCCGTTTCGACGTAGCGGTCCATGTTGTCCGGCTGGGGGTCCCGGCCGCCGAGCAGCCGGTCGTCGTACGCCGTGCCGGGCGCCTTCATCGACCGTAGTGCCTGGCCGCGCACGGTGGGCGTGAACAGTCCGGCGCCGATCAGCCAGTCGGCCTCCTCCGCCGTCTGGCGGCGGGCGTACTGCTTGACCAGGCTCCCGAAGACGTCCGACACCGATTCGTTGAGTGCGCCGGACTGGTCCTCGTACACGAGGTCGCAGGTGAACTGTGTGATGCCGTGGGTGAGTTCGTGGGCGATGACGTCCACGGAGATGGTGAAGTCGTTGAAGACGATGCCGTCGCCGTCACCGAAGATCATCTGGCGGCCGTTCCAGACGGCGTTGTTGTACTTCCGTCGGTAGTGGACCGTCGCGTCGAGCGGAAGGTTCCGGTCGTCGATCGAGTGGCGGCCGTAGACCTCCTCGAAGAAGGCGAAGGTGAGGCCGAGGCCGTCGTAGGCGCGGTTGACCGTGCCGTCGACGACGGGGTCGGCGCCCTCGGGCCGGACGGCGTCACCGGGGACCTCGCGGCTCTCGTGGGTGTCGAACACCGTCCGCTCCAGGACGCCCGCGGCTACGGGGGCGCGCGGCACCTCCCTCGGCGCGGCGGCCCGGGCCTCACGCAGCCGGGCGTCGACCTCGAGCGTCTTCTCGGCGGCTTCGCGGATCCGCGGGTCGTCCGCCTCGGCGAGCTTCTCGAGGATGTAGGGGGGCAGGACGGCGCACTGGCAGGTGCCGGACGCGGACGGGCGGTGCGCACCGTCGCCGGCGGGGTGGTGAGTGGGATGCACACTGCGAAGGTTCCCGCCGGCGGCCCGCGCGGGCCCGGTGCCGCCCGCGGATCTCACCCGCCGAACCGTTCCGGCTGGTCCGAACAGCCTCGCGCGTCACACCCACACGGCGGTGCGCGGCCGGATGCACCCCCTCCTCCCGTCGCCCGCCCGCCCTGCCCCAGGGGCCGACGGGTCAACTCCTGTGCCTGGTCGGACGCTTGAGAAGCCTCACCTATCATGTGTTCGATTCCGGGCCCCTGTGTGCGATTCCGCGCCGGAGTCCGGGGCGGAACCACGGAGAAGGGCAACGGGGACTTGGGATTCACATCCAGAAAACGGGCGTCGGTGGTCGCGGTGTGTGCTGCCGCCGCGATCGTCGGCGGGCTGCAGACGTCGTACAGCGCCTTCGGCACCGAGGACACCGGCGACGGGCCGGTGGCGGCCACCGCCACCCCGGACACACCGGCGCCGGAGGGTGCGCCGGCGGAGGCACCCGACGTCCACGCGGAGGACTCCGCCGCCTCCGCGAGTGACCACACCGCGTTCAGGAACGGTGTCATGGCGCTCGGCGCCGGCCAGCCGCAGTCCGCGGCCGCGTCGCGGGCGGCCGCCGGGGTGGTCGCGGCCGCGCCCCAGGGCGAGGGGTGGAAGATCTACGACGCGTCCAAGTGGCTGCCGACCGGCTACACGATCAAGTTCTACGACCAGAAGTCCGCGGACTGGCTCGCTCCTTACGTGAAGGCGTCGGCGGCGGACCTCCAGCGCATCACGAACCTGCCCGTCACCGTGGACACCCGCCCGGTGGGCTGGGACTACGCCAGGCCCAAGGGCGAGGTCGTCATGGGCGTGCTGCACCGGCCGTGCCTGCCGCCCGCGGGCGAGGGCAGCATGGGCAGCACGGGGTGGAAGGTGGTCCGGGACGGGTCCGGGAGCGCCAACCTGAGCTGCGGCTTCACGAACTCGTCCGTGCCGGACACCGTGACGAGCGGACACTCCTACATCGACGACGAGTTCTTCACCCCGCAGGGCAAGCCCACGGCCGCCATGGGCGAGACGTACATGAAGAACCACATCAGCCACGAGCTCGGCCACGCCCTGGGGCTCGCCCACGCGAACCGCAGTCTGACCAAGGGCGACTGCGTCAAGGGCACCGACTCCGGCCAGTTCCCGGTGATGTGCTCACCCACGTACGCCTACCAGGACAAGCGGGCCGGCACGTACGTCCAGCAGTTCGACGTGCAGGGCCTGCGCCGGCTCGCCGCCGGCGGCGGGGCCGCGCTGGCCCCGCAGGGCAAGGTGACCGGCCTGGGCGGCAAGTGCCTGGACGCCAAGGGCGGCAAGGCCGACAACGGCACCCAGATCCAGCTGTACACCTGCAACGGCACCGTGGCGCAGTCCTGGATCCTCTACAAGGACGGCACCTTCCGGGCGCTGGGCAAGTGCCTGGACAACTCGCGCAACGCGAACACCAACGGCAACAAGATCCAGCTCTGGGACTGTAACGGCTCGGCCGCCCAGCGCTGGTCGGTCAACGCCGAGGGCCAGATCGTGAACGCCGGAACGGGCAAGGTGCTCGACGTGAAGGGCGGCTCGACCGCCAACAGCACTCCGGTCCAGCTGTACGCGGCCGGCACCGACAAGCGGCAGGTCTGGGTGGCTCCCAAGTAGGGGCACCCGACCGGGTCGGCGGGCCCGCTCCGGCGCACGGGGCGGACCCGCCGGCCACCGCACCGTCCGGCGGGTGCGCGCACCGCACGCCGCGATGGACCACCATGGTGTCCATGTCCGACCGATTCACCACCCGGGTGCTCGACCTGGCCACCGGCCGTTCCGAGACCGTCACCGACCTCACCCTCCACTGCGAGCGGTTCCTGTCCGAAGCCGCGGCCGGCCGCGACGGGCTGCTCAACGTCTTCGTGCCCCACGCCACCGCGGGCATCGCCGTCATCGAGACCGGCGCCGGCAGCGATGACGACCTGCTGGCCGCACTGCGCACCCTGCTGCCCGCGGACGACCGCTGGCAGCACCGGCACGGCTCCCCCGGCCACGGCCGCGACCACGTCCTGCCCGCCTTCGTTCCGCCGCACGCGACCCTGCCGGTCGTGGGCGGCCGCCTCCAGCTCGGGACCTGGCAGTCCGTCTGCCTGGTCGACACCAACAAGGACAACGCCGACCGGCAGGTCCGGCTGTCGTTCCTCGGATAGCTGTCGTCCCTCGGATAGCCGCCCGAGGCCGGACGGTCGGGCCATCGGGCCGTCAGGTCGATTCCGGCTGCGCGAGGACCGGGCCGGGCGGCCGGCGGCGGTAGACGACGAACCGGCTGGTGATGAACGCCACGACCGAGGCGATGACGATGAGCGGCACCTGGTTGTGCGCGTCGGGGCCGAGCAGCAGCGCCCCGAGCACCGCGCTGGTCAGCGGCAGCCCGCTGACCACCGCGGTCGCGGCGGCGATGCCGACGCCGAGCGCCGGGGCGGCGCCGAAGCCCGGCAGCCCGGAGCATGCGATGGCCAGCGCGGCGCCCATCAGCACGGCGGGGAAGATCGGACCACCGCGCAGGGCGCCGAGGCAGATGCCCCAGGCCAGGCCCTTGAAGAGGACCAGGGCGAGCAGTGCGCCCACGGGCCAGGAGGCGTAGTCCGCGGCGAGTTCGCCCAGGGTGATCTGCCCGGAGAGCGCCACTTCCTCCGGGGAGCGGCCGGTGGTCAGCGCGTAGGCGGTGAAGCAGATCCCGACGGCGAAGGCGGCCAGGACGGTCTTCCGCGCCGTGTGCTGCTTGGTCCAGGCGAGGACGGGCCGGCCGAACTCGTGCGCGACGGTGACCACCAGGGCGACGGCGATCGCGACGGGGATGCCCCACAGGAAGTCCCCGGCGTCGGGGTGGGCGTCGGGCGGCACCTGCGGCAGGGTCAGGCCGCCGGTGGGCAGGCCGGTCCATGCGCCGAGGCTGGTGAAGACGACGGCGCCGACGGCACTGGCCACGAGGCAGGGCAGCAGCAGGACGACGAGCTGGGGCCCGGCCAGTCCGGCCGCCTCGACGACCATCAGCGCGGCGACGATCGGCCCGCCGAGGATGGTGGAGATGGCGGCGGTCGACCCGGTGGTGGCGACGATCGCCTGGATCTTCGGTTCCACCGGGCGCTTCGCGGCGTGCAGCCACAGCAGGGCGAGGCCGCTGCCGAGGGCCATCAGGGGAGCCTCGGGGCCCAGGGCTGCGCCGAGCGGGAGGACGGTGAGGGCCGAGAGCACGACGCCGGGCAGTTCCCGGGGGCCCAGGGGCGCCCCGCGGAGGCCGTTGACCGGCACGTGGCCGCCGGTGCCCGGCATCCGGGTGATGATCGGGGCCGCGATCAGACCGGCCAGCAGCAGGGTGGGCAGGGGCCACCACCAGGGCGCCCGGCCGAGGCCGAGGGTCTGCGGAAGGGACTGCCACAGGAGGTGCTGCAGGTAGTGCTGGAAGCTGACGAAGAAGAAGCACGCAGCCGCGACGGGGACGCCGATGAGGACGGACAGCAGCATCAGCCGGGCGTAGCCGCGGCTGAGCATGATGGCGCGCAGGACGGGCTCGGCGTCGGCGGGCGACACGTGGGGGTCGGCCTGGAGGCCGGGCGCGGTCGCGACCGACGGCGGGGGCGGGGGCTGCGCCGAGGGCGGGGGCGCCGGGTGGTCGGACGGTGTCATGGCCGCTCCCGGGCATCGGTGAGGAAGTCCGCGAGGGGGCGGAGGGCGGTGGATACGTCTGCGGTGTCGTCACCCTGCATGTGTGCCTCCTGGTGGCCCTGCTCCACAGGCAATCCCGGTCGGGCGGCGGCGGCGAGGCGGGACGCGCCGAACGGGTGATGCGGCCGCGGGGTCCTGACGCGGCCTCACACCCCGCCCGCCCGTCGAACGGAACGCCGAAGAGCGCCGCGCGCCTGGTCCGATCCGCAGGTGGGGTGCCGCATGATGCGGGCATGAACACGCCACCGGGCAGCCCGCAGTACCAGCCGTACCCGCCGCAGTACCCGCACCCCCAGCAAGCCCCGCCGCAACCGTACGCCCAGCAGCCGTACGGCCAGACCCCGTACGGCCAGACCCCGTTCGGCCAGGCTGCCTACCCCCAGGCTCCGCATCCCCAGGCCCCGTACGGCCACGCGCACGGGCCGCAGCAGCACGCCGCCCCCTACGGTCAGCAGCCCCCGTACGGGCAACAGCTCCCCTACGCGCAGCACCAGCCGTACGGGCAGGCGTCGCGGCCGCGCGTGCCGGGCCCCGCCGGGGACGCGCGGCGCGGGCTCGCCGCCACGCTGGACGTCGTCGTCGCCGCGGGCGTCCCGTACCTGATGGCGCGGGGCCACGAGGGCCGGCCGATGACCGCCCTCGCGGCGCTGCTCGGCATGTCCTTCGTCAACCAGGTGCTGCTGACGTTCCTGTTCCGGGCGACCGTGGGCAAGCTGATCACCGGGATCCGGGTGATCCGCGCCTCCGACGGCGGGCGCCCCGGGTTCTGGCGCACGGTGTACCGCTGGCTGTGCGGCCTGTGCTGGCTGCCGCTCCAGCCGTACTACTGGGTGCGGGCGTTCTTCCGCGGCATGTTCGGCGGCGGTGACGCCCGGGGCACCGTCACGGACAACGACGACGGCGAGATGTACCACGCCGACCTGGCCGGGCTCCGGTACGCCCGCCGCCGGGACCTCATGGCCTGACGGGTCCTCGTCGGGCCGGCCGGGCAACCACCCGCCGGGCCGGCCGGAGCGTTGCGCCGGCCCGACCGTACGCGTACACCCGGCCCGACCCGGGGGCCGCGGGAGGGGTGTGGTCAGACCGCCTCGCGTTCCTTGCCGAGCTGCGCCGTACCGGAGTGGTGCTCCTCACCGCCTGCGGGGACGAAGACGATGCGGGCACCGGAACGCAGCGGGGTCTCCCAGGCGCTCTCCACGTCGGCCAGCGGTACGGGGACGATCTCGCTGGTCGGCTCCAGGGACGGCAGCCGGGCGAGCAGTTCGCGCAGGCAGGCGCTGCGGCGTGCGGCCGAGATGGATCCCAGCCCGCTGCCGCAGATGTCCACGTCGGCCTTGCGCAGCCAGGCGGACGGCAGCGTCATGTCGGGGCCGGCGGCGGAGCCGACCTGAACCCACCGCAGGGTGCGGGTCAGCTCGGAGCGGTGGCGCAGGATGCCGTCGAGCGCCAGTTCCGCGGGCCTGCCCCACAGGTAGTCGAGCACGATGTCGGTGTCGGCGGCCGCGGCACCGAAGGCGTCGGCGACCTGCTCGTCGGAGTCCTCCAGCAGGACCGTGCGGGCGGCGCCCAGCGCGGTCGCGGCTTCCAGGGCCAGCGGGTCACGGCCGGCCGCCACGACCTGTTCCGCGCCCTGGTCGAGGGCGAGTCGGACGGCGGCCCGCCCGGCGTTCCCGGTGGCGCCGAGGACGAGCACCGACTCCCCGCCCCGCAGCCGGCCCCGCTCGCGCAGCGCGATCCAGGCGGACGAGGCGGGGTTCATGGTGGCGGCGACCACGGCCGGATCGAGGCCCTCCGGTACGGGCAGGAGCGAGGCGGAGGGGACGGCGACGCGTTCGGCCATCGTCCCGCGGGGCGGCTCCAGCGCCGGGACGTAGACGAGTGCACCCTCGGCGGTCCGGCCGACGCCGTCGAAGCCGGGCACCAGCGGCAGCGCGTCACCGCCGGTGTAGTGGCCGCCCGAGGCGAACGAGCGCACCAGCGGGTACAGGGCGGCCGCCAGCATGTCGACGACGACCTCGCCGGCCGCGGGGGCGGGCTCGGGCACGGATTCGTAGCGGGGCGGCTGACCCAGGGCGTGGACCACGGCTGCGTACATCGGCTGGCCCCCAAAACGGGTGGAGAGGCGGTATCGGATCGGTACGGTCCGATTGTGGCGGCTCCGGGCGGTACGCGGCGGCTGCGCCACGCGGGCGGCGCGACTGCCCGCCCTCCCGACCGACCACCCCGCCTCCCGACTGCCCGACCGTACCGGCCCGGTGAGCCTCAGCTGCCGGTGCCGGTGAACCCGGGCGATCCGGCCGAGGGGACGAAGTCCGTCAGGGAGATGGTGTAGTCGCCCTGGTCGGGCCGGTAGGCGGTGCAGTACCGCGTGGGGTACCAGCCGGAGGTCCGCCAGGCCGCGGGCTGGGGGATGGAGTCGCAGGTGCGGTGGCCGGTGGCGGGGTCGCGGTGGCGTAGCAGGAAGTCCTTGGTGAGCATGGGTTCCATGAAGATGAGGCCGCCCGCGTACGCCCCGTAGATGAAGGTCTGGCCGGTGAGGGTTCCGGTCGTCGGCGGCCGGCTGTCCAGGTGCGCGCCCATGGCGCCTTCCGCGGTCTGCGGGCTGCTCGCGGGATAGCCGGCGGGCAGGTACGCGGCCGGGACCGGCCGGGCGGCCGTGGCGAGTTGGTCGCAGGCGATGAGCAGGGCGCAGCCGCCGGTGCGGATGCCCGTGCGGACTTCCTGGGGCACGAGGTAGAAGTGCACGTCGAAGTGGGGGACGTCGTAGCGGCCGTGCGGGTTGTGGCCGTGCGGGTTCCAGTTGAACAGGGCCCACTGGAAGGGCAGTCCGGCCGCGCCGGCCGGTGTGCCGGGCAGGGCGAGCTCGCGGCCGTGGCCGCCGACGCATTCGTGGACGGGGTCGGTGCTGCCGTCGGCGTCCGCGTCGTGGCAGTGCTTGCCGTCGGTGGGGGTGGTGGGCAGTGCGGTGAGGGCGGAGGCGGTGAGGGATATGCCGACCGCCCGGGGCATGCCGTTGCGGTATTCGCTGTACGTCCGTACCGTGCCGCGGCCGAGCGCGGCGGCCTGTCCGAGGCTGACGCAGGCGGCCGCCCCGGTACGGGCGCCGCAGACGGGCAGCCGGGCGGCCGGGCCGGAGCGCGACAGGTGGGCCGGGCGCTGCCAGATCGAGGGCAGGAGCGCGGCCAGCAGGGCGACGCAGGCCAGTCCGGCGGCGGTGGCGGGGCGGAGGATCCGGGGGGTGCTGTTCATACCGCGACGCTCCAGGAGGTGCGTGAGTTGAGTGCTGCGGCGTCCACTCCGGTGACCTGGAGGGTGCAGGACCTGATGCCGGCGAGGCTGTCCTCGGGCAGGACGTGGCGGATGTCGGTGAAGCCGTCGGGGGCGAGGGCCTCGACCTCGCGGAGCACCGGGTCGGGTTCCATGCGGCGGTGGGCGGCGAGCAGGCGGGTGGTCTGCGGCAGTCGGGCGGACTCGTACCGGTCGAGGGCCTCGTCCACGTCGTGGTGGGCGAGTTCGTACGCGAGGACGCGCGCGTCGACGACGGCCTGCGAGGCGCCGTTGGAGCCGGTCGGGTAGACGGGGTGGGCGGCGTCGCCGAGCAGGACGACGCGGCCGTCCCGCCACGTCGGCAGCGGGTCCCGGTCGATCATCGGGTAGCGGGCGATGCGGGGGGCCGCGGCGATGACGGCGTGGAGGTCGAGGAAGTCGCTGCGCCAGCCGTCGATGTGGGCCAGTACGGTCTCCGGCGGCACGGTGTCGCGCTCCCAGTCGGGGCCGCCGCGCGGGAGGTCGGCGTCCGCGTCGTCGGTGCGGCTCTCCACGACCCAGTTGATGAGGCAGCGGCCGTGCGCGTCGGGTCGGGAGACGGCGTAGGCGACGGCCTTCACCCTGCTGTTGCAGCCGATGATGACCATCGTGCGGCCGTCGAGGAACGGGACGGTCTCGGTGATGCCGCGCCACATGCATATCCCGTTGCGCAGCGGCGGACCCTCGTCGGGGTACATGGCCGCGCGTACCCCGGAGTTGATGCCGTCCGCGCCGATGAGGAGGTCGCACGGGACCGGTTCGCCGCGGCCCTCCAGGAGGGCGCGCACGGGGCTGCGGTCCCGGCCCGGCCCGCCGGTGTCGTAGCCGGCCAGACGGCTGCCGGTGAGCAGCGCGTCCGGGCCGAGCCGGTCGCGCACTGCGGTGAGCAGCAGTTCCTGGAGGCGGGCCCGGTGCACCGAGAACTGGGGCCAGTTGTAGCCGGCGCCGCGGCCGCGCGGCTCGCCCCAGATCAGGCCGCCGTAGCGGTGGTGGTATTCGAGCCGGGCGGTCGCCACGGCGACTTCGCCGAGCGCTTCGCCCAGGCCCAGTTCGGTCAGTTCGCGCACGGCGGCGGGCTGCAGGTTGATTCCGGCGCCGACGGGGCGCAGTTGCGGGCAGGATTCCACGATCAGTACGTCGTCCAGCCCCGCAGCGTGGAGGCTGAGGGCGGTCGTCAGTCCGCCGATTCCGGCACCGGCTATCAGGATGCGCGGAGGATTCCTTCTGCCGTACCGAGACATTCTCGCTACCTCCAGGGAAGACCTCTTCAGCCCAAAAATGCGGTAGTTCGGCGAGGAGCACAACCCCGGGACCGGCAAAAGGCAAAATGTGCAGGTCAACGAGGAACGGTCACCCGATTAGCGTACGGCCGAGTGCCGCCTGATGGGTGACATGGCTTTAATCGGGTGTCGGCAACAGAAAGGCTGCGACATGCATCACGAGACGTTCGAACCGTGCGACGTCCAGCGCCTCCAGCATGCTGTTGACTACGCCCTCCACGCCTCCAGGAAATCGCTGGACTATCTCCTGCCGCCGTGGATGCCGGGCGATCTCAAACGGGAAATAGGAAGTGGCTGCGTTGTTTCACACTGCGCGACGTTGCTGTTCCCGGAAACGGTCGATTCCGCCCTCGACTACTTCGAGGAAAACGGCTGGGTCGCCTCGACCACCATACCGAGCGTGCTCGTGAAGCGCCGTCTGGTGGAGCGCCATTGGCTGCCGGAGGACGTGGACATACGGGTGACGCGCCTGCACGTCACCGCGGGCCCGTCCCCGGACGTCGAGGTCTTCCTCTTCCCGCGGTCCAGCCCCGCCTACAAGGAGGACGTCGGCGAGAAGGAGCGCGTCCACGGCTTCGAGAACCACGTGGGCCTGTTCATGGAGCGGGCCGAGGAGAGCACCCTGACCCGGCTCGCGGACCGGTTGGAGACGAGCGGCCGAATGGTGTACGAGGGGTCGGCCCACAACCCGCACGAGAACACCACCATGCTGTACTTCGCCCCCAGCGCCCCCGTGGCGCGGGTGCGCCGCCGCTTCCCCCGGTGGGAACTGCAGTGCGGGGGCGACCTGTCGGCGTCCGCGGCGCGGCGGCCGGTGCGGACGCAGGCGCTGAGCCGCGCCTACGCGGCGCTCAAGGCGAACCACGTGCCCGTGGACTTCATCATGACGCGGGCTGCCCGGCGTCCCGTTCCGGTGGCGGTGCCCGAGAGCTGACCCGCCGCCCGCCTCCGCGCGCTCCCCGCCTCCGGACCCGGTCCGGCGGCGGGGAGCGCGCGTGCGCGGTCACGCGAGGGAGACCGGGAGCCGGTGCACTCCGTAGAGGTCCATCCCGGTGCGCAGCGGGACCTCGGCGGGCGGTACGGCCAGGCGCAGCGCCGGGAAGCGGCGTACGAGGGCGGGCAGGGCGACGCGCATCTCGACGCGGGCGAGTTGGGCGCCCAGGCACTGGTGGATGCCGTGGCCGAAGCCGAGCTGCCCGGTTGCCCTGCGGCGGATGTCGAGGGTGTCGGGGTCGGGGAAGCGCTCCGGGTCGCGGTTGGCGGCCTCGACGGACAGGGTGACGGTCGCCCCCGCCCTGATGGTGCGGCCGTCCAGCTCGATGTCCGCGAGGGCCACCCGGACCATGGTGTGGGCGACGCTGAGGTAGCGCATCAGTTCCTCGACGGCACTGTCGGCGAGGCCCGGATCGGCGCGCAGGGCGGCGAGTTGCTCCGGATGGGTGAGCAGGGCGAAGGTGCCGTGGGCGAGCATGTTGGCCGTGGTGTCGAGGCCGGCGCCGAGCAGGAAGCCGCCCAAGCCCGCGAGTTCCTCCTCGGTGAGGTCGCTGGCGGTGAGGTCGCCGAGCAGGTCGTCCGTCGGCGCTGCACGCTTGGCGCGGACCAGGTCGAGCATGTACTGCTGCATGCCCGTCACGGCCGCGATCCGGTCCTCGGGGCTCGCGTCCGGGCTCATCAGGGTGTGGGTGTGGGACTGGAAGGTGTCCCGGTCGGCGAACGGGACGCCGAGCAGTTCGCAGATCACGAGGGCGGGGACGGGCTGGGCGAAGGCCGGGACCAGGTCGGTCTCGGTACCGCCGCGCGCCATGGCCTCCAGGTGGTCGGCGGTGGTCTCCTCGACCCGCTCGGCGAGCAGGCGCATGCGGCGGACGGTGAACCGGCCGGCGAGCAGCCGCCGGTAGCGGGTGTGCTCGGGGGCGTCGATCCCGGTCATGTCGCCGACCGGCGCCGGGGGCCGCGGGCCGGCGGGGCCGCCCGGTAACGGAAGGTGCATCAGCTCGTACCGGGAACTGCACCGGGGGTCGGCGAGGACCGCGCGGGTCGGACCGTATCCCGTGACCAGCCAGCCTTCGTGTCCGTCGGGATAGAGCATCCGGCTGACGGGGAGATCGAGCGGCCGGACCCGGCCGAGGTCGGCTGGCGCGCCGCCGCGCGGGCCCTCGTCCGCGACGCCCACGGCATGACCCTGCGACACCCCTGGCTCATCACCGCCGTCAGCACGCACTTCGTCTACGGCCACGGCATGGCCCGCCTCCAGGGCCACAGCTACGCGGTCTACGAGGCCGCGGGCTTCACCGGCCCCGACCTCGACTGGGCCGTGAACACCGCCGTCACCTTCCTCGCGGGCGCGGCCGTCGACGACGCGGTCAAGGCGGCGATGGTACGGGCGCGGATCCGCCCGGGCCGGGGCGAGGAGGGCGGCGCCGAAGAGGACGTCGTGTCCTGGGCGACCGGGATCGCGTCCCAGTACCCGCGGCTGCGCGCCCGCCTGGAGGCGCAGGCGGTCGAGGACCCGGCCGAGGCGGCGCGCCGGAAGTTCGAGTTCGGGGTCGAGGCCATTCTCGACGGCCTCGAAGCACGCCTCGTCGCCACCGGCACCGCCGCTGCCACCGCGCCCTCCGCCACCACCGCCCCCGGCCCGGACGGCGGTGACCTGCGGCCACAGCACTAGCATGGGGGCCGGGGTGTGAACGGCTGTCAGGGGGAAGCGTGGACATCGGCGCTGTGGTCGTCGCAGTGGTCGGCATGGCCGGCACGCTGGGGGGAGCCTTCCTCACCCAGCGTGCCGCAGAACGGGCGAAGGCCCGGGAGCTGGACCTGCTCCGCGCCCAGGAGCAGACCCGCGACGACCTGCTGCTGCGGCGCACCTGCTACGCGGAACTCAACCGGGACGCCCGCCAGTTCACCACCGCGCTCACCCGCCACCTGCACCTCCTGCGCGACGGTTGCGTCGAGGACGCCGACCGGGAGGCACTCGACGAGGCGAAGCGGGCCCACCGGGACCGGTACTCCGAGGCGCAGATGGTCGCCCCCGACGAGGTGCTCGCCCGCGCGAGTGCCGTCAACCAGGCCCTGAACGAGGTCTACGGCCGGGTCAAGCTCCTGGAACGCGGCGACGCGGCCGCACCGGAGGACACCTTCGACGTCGTGGCTGCGGCCCGGGACGGGATCTGGGAACTGCTGCGGGACATGCGCGCCGCCATGCGCCACGACCTCGGGGTGTCCCCCGCCGGGTGACGGCGCCGCCGCACCGGCGCACGGGTCCCGGACGCGTCGACCGTGCACCGCTTGACCCTCCCCCTACGTCAGGCTCCAGGCTCGGTGCGACGGAACGGAAAGGTCGTTTCATGAGTTATTCGGTCGGGCAGGTGTCCGGATTCGCCGGGGTCACCGTGCGCACCCTGCACCACTACGACAAGGCGCAGCTGCTGTCGCCCAGCGAGCGCAGTCCCGCCGGCTACCGGCGCTACGGCGACGCGGACCTGGCGCGGCTCCAACAGATCCTCTTCTACCGCGAACTCGGCTTCACGCTCGACGAGATCCGGACGATCATGGCCGATCCCGAAGCGGAGGCCCTGACCCACCTGCGGGAGCGCCACCGGTCGCTGAAGGAGCAGATCACCCGCCTGCAGAGCCTGGTGGAGGTCGCCGAGCGGGCGATCGAGGTGCAGCAGACCGGCGTACGGCTCACCCCGCAGGAGCGGTTCGAGGTGTTCGGGGAGGTCGCGTTCGACCTGAGCTACGCGACGGACGCGCACCTGAAGTGGGGCGGGAGCGAGGGCCACCGGCAGTCCATGGCCCGGGCGGCCGCCCACACCAAGGACGACTGGCGCACCCTGATGGCCGAGGCGGCGGGCTGGCGGCGAGCGCTCGTCGCGGCCTTCGAGGACGGGGCCGCCTGCGACAGCCCCCGCGCCATGGACCTCGCCGAGGAGCACCGCGGGCACATCGGCCGTTGGTTCACCCCGTGCCCGCCGGAGATGCACTGCCGGATCGCGGACGAGTACGTCGAGGACGCGCGCGCCTTCGCCCTCGTCGTGCCCGCCCCCGAGCAGCGGCCGGGGCTCGACCAGTACCTGCGGGACGCCGTCCACGCCAACGCGGGGCGGGTGGGGACACGATGAGGGTACTGATCCTGGCGGCCGGCTCGTACGGCGACGTCGCCCCCTACACCGGGGCGGGCCGCCGGCTGCTGGACGCCGGCTTCGACGTCACCCTGGCGGCGCCCGAGCAGTTCGCGGCCCTGGTGGAGCGGGCCGGGCTGGACTTCCGGGGGATCGCGGCCGACCCGACCGGGGGGCCCGACGGCGGCGGGGGCATGATGCGCCGGGCCTCCGTCTTCATGCGGGAGCTCGGGCAGGGCCTGGCAGCGATCGCCCCGTCCGCCGCGGCGGGCGGCGGGGCCGGAGGGGCGGACCTCCTGCTGCTGTCCACGACGACGGCGCCGCTCGGCTGGCACCTGGCCGAGGCCCTGGGCGTACCGGCCCTGGGCGCGTACCTCCAGCCGGTGGCCCCCACGACCCGCTTCCCACCCGTGGTCGCCGCCGGCCGTTCCCTCGGCCCGTGGGGGAACCGGGCCGCGGGCCGCCTCGCGCTGCGCGTGGTCGACCGGATGCACGCCGAGGCCGCGCGGGAGCTGCGCCGCACCCTGGGTCTGCCGCCGGCCGCCCAGCGGGCGGTGCGCGGGCGGCAGGACCGGGCCGGGTGGACGGTCCTGCACGGCTTCTGCTCCGCCCTGCTCCCCCGCCCGGACGACTGGCGGGCGGGCCTGGAGGTCGTCGGCAACTGGTGGCCGCACTGCCCGGACGACGCCGCGCTCCCGCCGGAGCTGGCCGACTTCCTGGACGCCGGACCGCCGCCGGTCTTCGTCGGCTTCGGCAGCATGGCGGCCGGAGAGGGCGAGCGGCTCGCCGACATGGCGGTACGGGCCCTGCGGGAGGCCGGGCTCCGCGGCGTCCTGCAGGCCGGCGCGGCGGGACTGCACGCCACCGGTGACGACGTCCTGGCCGTCGGAGAGGTGCCGCACCAGCTGCTCTTCCCCCGGACCGCGGCCGTGGTGCACCACGGGGGCGCCGGTACGACGGCCGCCGCACTGCGGGCGGGGGTGCCGGCGGTGCCGGTACCGGTCACGGCCGACCAGCCGTTCTGGGCCGGACGGGTCGCGGCCCTGGGCGCCGCCACCGCACCGATCCCGTTCGGGGAGCTCTCCGTGCCCGCCCTGGCCCGGGCGCTCCGCGACGCCGTGGAGGGGCAGGGGCACCGGGCCCGGGCCGCAGCCGCCGCCCGGCGGATCGCCGCCGAGGACGGGGCGGGGCACGTCGTCCGGGAGGTGGAGCGCCTGCTGTCCCGCTGACGGCCGGGACCACCGCGGGCCGGGCGGGGCGGGGCGGGCCGGGGCGGGGCGGGGCGGGGCGGGGCGGGGCGGGGCGGGCCGGAACGACCGCGGGCGGGCGCGGGCGACGACCCGTCCCGCAGCCCGCGCGGTTGCCGCCGGGCCGGCCGGGTGGGCGGTACCGGCGCCCGGGCGAGGCGGTCTTCCGGGCGGGCCCGGGGGTGGGGCAGGATGCCGACGCACCGGAACCCCGTCCGGACCCGCCGGGAACGGCGACCGGACCCGACCGCACCCCGGAGGCCCGTGTGGCACCGCAGGACCAGGCGAGGCGGGACGAGTTCTACCGCGACCCCTACCCCCGCTACACCCGGGCCCGCCGGGCCGAGGGCCTGGTGTACGTACCGGAGGCCGACGCCTGGCTGGTGGCGCGCGACCGGGACGTACGGGAGGTGCTGCGCCGCGCGGAGGACTTCTCCTCGGCGCACGCCCTCCTGCCGGACGTGCTGCCTTCGCCGGAGGCGCTCGGCGTGCTCGCGCGGGGATTCGAGCCGCGGCCCACCGTCGTCTCCTCGGACGGGGCAGCCCACCGCCGGCTGCGGGCCCCCCTGAGCCGGGGGCTGTCCGCGGCCCGGGTCGCAGCGGCCGTCCCGTACGCCCGCACCTGCGCGCAGGAACTGGTGGACGCCTTCGCCGCCGACGGTCGCGCGGAGCTGGTGGCGGCGTACGCGCGCCGGCTGCCCGGGCTGGTGATCGGACGGCTGATCGGGCTGGACCCGGCGGACGCGCCCGCCGCCGTGCACGGCGGCTACCGGGCCGAGGAGCTGGCCTTCCGCCCCCTCCCGCCGCAGGCGCAGGCGGCGGCCGCCGAGGACGTGGTCGGCCTCCAGCACCTGCTGGACCGTCTCGCCCGTGACCGGCGTACCCGCCCCCGCGACGACCTGTGCTCGGAGCTGGTGGCCGCGGTGGCACCCGGGGACGCGGAGTTGACCCTCGACCAGCGCCACGAGCTGGTGGCGGCCCTGCAGAACCTGCTGATCGCCGGCTTCCTGACGACGAGCGCGCTCCTCGCCACCACCCTGCTGCACCTGCTGGCCGACCGGGAGCAGTGGCGGATGCTGTGCGCCGACCCGGCTCTGATCCCGGGCGCGGTGGAGGAGGGCGCCCGCTTCGACGCGGCCGTCCAGGCCTTCCGCCGCACCACGACCCGGCCGGTGACGCTCGCCGGGACCGAGCTGCCCGCCGGCGCCACCCTGCTCGTGGCGTACGGGTCAGCCAATCGCGACGGGCAACGGTACGAGCGGCCCCGGGATTTCGACGTCCGACGCCCGGCGGACCGGGGCCACCTGGCGTTCGGGCACGGCCCGCACGGCTGCCCGGGATCGCGGCTGGCCCGGGAGCAACTGCGCCTGACACTGGAGCTGCTGACCCGCCGGATGCCGGACCTGCGGCTGGCAGCGGACCGGCCGCCGCCGCGGATGCGCCCGACCCTGATCCACCGCTCGCCGGAGGTGCTGCACGTGACCTGGTAGGCCCGTCGGTCAGGCCTCGAAGCGCCAGTGCTGCCAGGCGTACGGGCCGCAGTTGCGGAGGTTGATGCCCGCGTGCTCGTTCGGGTCGCCGCTGTTCTGGATGCTCAGGCACTGGTTGTTGACCTGGGTGCGCAGCCAGGCGCCGTCGGTCCGCCACTGCTGGTTGGGCAGGCCGTGGCAGTCGCCGACCGCCTGGGCGGCGGCGTCGACCTCACCGTTGCGGACGTCGAGGCAGTGGAGTTCGGCCAGGTTGCGCAGCTTGCCGGCGTCCCAGTACCAGAGCTGGTTGCCGGTGCCGCGGCAGGTCTGCACCTCGACGTTGTCGCCGTTGGAGGCGAGGCACTTGGCGTTCAGGGCCGTGACGATCCGGAAGGTGTTCGCCGCGTGGGCGGGCGGCGCGGTCAAGAGGAGGGGCAGGGCGGCGAGGAGGAGCGCGGGAAGGCCGCGCAGCAGCTTCTTGATCACGGTCGTGGGTCTACCGGGCCGGGGCGGGGCGGCGACAGGGCGGCGGGGGGCGACTCACCCGGACGGACGAGTGCCTTCACCGCAGAAACGGTCATGTGCCGCAGGCCCGGCGGGGCCGGTGGCCCGCCCGTACGCGGCCCGTACACGGCAGTACGCGGTCGCGGCCCGCGGCCCCGTGCCGTTGCCTCGCGGGCCCCTTGATCGTTCAGCGTCCGACGGGTGGTCATCGGCGGAGCGGGTCGAGGGGTTGTGGTGCGGGTGCGGCGCAGGGCGGTACTGAAGGCGGTGTCCGGTGGCGTACTGACGGCCCTGCCGGCAGCGGCCCCGGCCGGGGCCGCTGCGGGCGACGGGACGGCGGCCGACGGGGCGCCTGGGGCTCCGGTCGCGCGGGCCGCGGCCGGCGCCCCGGTCAGGCTCCGGTTCACGGCGGCGACCAACGGCGCGGCGACCGCCACCGCCTCGGGCGACCGCGTCATCGCCGAGGTGCAGAACGTCCTCTGGGCGGTGCCCCCGGACGGCGGCGCCGCGACCCCCCTCACCCCGCCGGACCTGGAGCCGTGCCGCCCGGTGTTCTCCCCCGACGGTCGCCAGGTCGCGATGGCCGCCTACCGTGGCGGTGCCTTCCACATCTGGGTGATGAGGCCCGACGGTTCCGGGCTGCGGCAGCTGACCGACGGCATGTTCGACCACCGGGCCCCTGCCTGGTCACCCGACGGGCAGACCCTCGCCTTCTGCTCCGAGCGCGGCGGCGATCCGGTGGCGGGCAGCCCGTACCGGATCTGGACGGTCGGCGTCCGCGACGGGCGGCTGCGCCGGCTGACCGGGCCGACCGGGCCGACCGGCCAGGACGACAGCTCCGGCCGGGCGGCGGAGTGGGAGGACTACGACCCCGCCTGGTCCGCGGACGGCACGCGGGTCCTCTTCGTACGCGGCACCGTCGAAGGGGACGCCCTCACCGCCCGGACCCTGGCCTCCGTCGCGGCCGGGGGCGAGGGGCCCGTACGCGTCGAGCACACCGCCGCCGAGGGGCGGCTGCTCGCCCCGTCGGTGTCCCCGGCCGGGCGGACCGCCTGGCTGTGCGCGCTGCCCGGACCGCGCCGGGCCGAGGCGATGACCCTGTTCGTGGACGGCCGCCGGGTCCCCCTCGAAGGGGACCTCGCCCCCGCTCCCCCGCGCTGGATCGGCGACGACGACCTGCTCGTCACCCTCGACGGCCGGTTCCGGGTGATCCGCCCCCACCGGGACCACACCGGCCGCGAGATCGCCCTCGACGCGGTCCTGGAGGTGCAGCGGCCCCGGCCGCGGGTCAAGGAGTACGTCCTGGAGGCCGAACGGAAGCAGCCCGTACGGGGGATCCACCTGCCCTGCCTGTCGCCCGACGGCCGCACCGTGGCCTTCGCCGCCCTCAACTCCCTGTGGACCGTGCCCGTCGACGGCGGCACCCCGCGCAGGATCCTGCGGTCCCCCGCCACCGCCTACGTGCAGGGCCCCGTGTGGACCCCGGACGGCACGGCCCTGCTCTACACCGACGACCGGTCCGGCCTGAACACGGTGCGCCGCCTGGACCCGGCGACCGGCCGGGACACGGTCCTCGCCCCCGGCGGCCGCGTCTACGGGATCCTCTCCCCGGACGGCGGACGGCTCGCGGTCCTGGACCTGGCCGGCCGGCTCCTCGTCCGCGACCTGGCCACCGGCACCGACACCCCGCTGGTCGCGGCGCTCGGCGGGGGCGGCCTGCCCGGCCGGCCCAGCTGGTCGCCCGACGGCCGGTACCTCGCGCTCTGCGACCGCAACCGGCTGAACCGGCGCTTCCGCGAGGGGTACAACGTCATCCGGATCGTCGACACGCAGACCGGGAAGGACCGGCTGCACGCGCTCGCCCCGCACACCTCGCTCTCCGACCGGTACGCCAGCGGGCCCGTCTGGTCACCCGACGGCCGCCACCTGGCCTGCGTCGGCGAATCCGCCCTGTGGCTGCTGCCCGTGCGCCCGGACGGCACTCCCTCCGGCCCGGCCCGCAGGCTGAGCGACGAACCCGCCGACCATCCGTCCTGGTCGGCGGATTCGCGCACGCTGCTGTACCAGTCGGGGGCCCGGCTGCGGCTGCTCGCCCTGGACGCGGCCGGCCGGGCCGCCGGCGCGCCGCGCACCGTGCCGGTCGTGCTGTCGTACCGGCGGCCCGCCCCCGTCGACACGGTCGTGCACGCGGG
Organism: Streptomyces sp. NPDC029014; assembly: GCF_055564695.1. Classification (NCBI taxonomy): domain Bacteria; kingdom Bacillati; phylum Actinomycetota; class Actinomycetes; order Kitasatosporales; family Streptomycetaceae; genus Streptomyces; species Streptomyces sp. NPDC029014. Next base: position 71,260 of record NZ_JBVHVT010000014.1, on the reverse strand, counting down.
ACTGCTGTGGGACGGCACCGGGGCGGCACCCCGCGCCGACGCCGACGTCATCATCAGCGGCGGCCGGATCACCGCCGTCGAACCGCACCGGCCGGCGCGCACCCGGCGGGCGGGCCGGCTCGTCGACGCGTCCGCCGCGACGGTGCTGCCCGGCCTGTGGGACGCGCACGTCCACTCGTACCCGTACACCTACGGGGCCCGCCAGGGCCTGCTCCAGCTCGCGTACGGCGTCACCACCACGGTCTCGCTCGGCGGCTCCGCCCACGAACAGGCCCGGCTCCGCGAGGACATCCGGGCCGGACTGCTCACGGCTCCTCGCCTGCTGGCCGGCGGGGAGCTGCTCGACGGGCCGCGCGTGGCCTACAGCATGGGCCGCGCCCACCGCACCCGCGAGGGCTTCGCGAGGACCCTCGAACGCGCCGCGGAGCTGGACTGGGACTTCGTCAAGACGTACGTGCGCGCCCCCTACCGGCAGATGGAGGAGGCGGCGGTCTTCGCCCACGAGCGGCTGGGCGTCCTGGCCGGATCGCACCTGTGCGCGGCGGGGATCCAGTCCGGGCAGGACCTGACCACGCACCTGGTGGCCACCGAGCGCGCCGAGTACGGGCACGGCTGCACCCCGGGGGGCCGCACCCACCAGGACACGGTGGCGGTGTACGCGCAGGGCGGTTTCGACCTGATCGCCACCCCGTTCACCGCGCTGCCGCTGCTCGGCGCCGACCCGGCGGCGGCCGCGGACCCGCGGGTGACGGCGCTGATGCCGCCCTGGGACGTCGAGGAGGTGCGGGTGGCCGCGGCACAGCCGCCGACCGCCGAGCAGCTCACCGTCCTGGAGCGGGAGGTCGACACGTACCGGCAGGTCCTGCGGGACGGCGGCCGGGTGGCGCTCGGCACGGACGCCCCGCTGGTCCCGGTCGGCCTCCACCTGCACCTGGGTCTGCGGGCGCTGGTCCGGTACGGGCTGACCCCGGCCGAGGCGCTGACGACGGCGACGCGCACCCCGGCCCGTGTGTTCGGGGTGGCGGAGCACCTCGGCACGGTGGAGCCGGGCAGGCTGGCCGACCTCACGCTCGTCGACGGCGACCCCTTCACGGACTTCGCCGCGCTGATCCGGATCCGGGCCGCGCTGCGGGGCGGGGTGCTGTTCGAACGCCGGGCCCTGGAGGCCTCGGTCCCGGAGGCCGTCGGCTCGGCGACCCGCGGTGCCGGTTCTGCGGACGCGGGTACGGAGTCGGAGGAATGGCTCGCGGTGACCCGGCAGATGCTGCGGGACGGCTGCTGCCACATGTGACGGACAGAGGGTCCTCATAGGGCCGCAGAGGGTCTCAGAGGGTCTCAGAGGGTCTCCAGGAACTCCCGGACGGCGCGGGCGAAGCCCTCCGGGTCACCGAGCTGCACGAAGTGGTCGGTATCCAGGGGCCGGTACGTGGTCCGCGGGCGCCGGGCCAGCATCTCCAGGGCCTGTTCCTCGGGCAGCACCTGGCTCTTCCGCCCGTGGACCAGCAGTGCGGGGCACCTGCCGGCCAGCCACTGCGCCCAGTGGTCGCCGTGCACGGCGCGTTCGGAGTCGACGGTGTCCTGCGGGTGGAAGGGCAGCCGCCAGCCGCTGCCGTCGGGCAGGGGGCGCAGGGCCGGCGCCACCATCGGGCCGACGGGGCCGCAGGCGGCGATCAACTCCTCGCGGGTGGCGGCGGTGTAGGGGAAGCCGAGGACGAAGTCCAGCGGGCCCGTCCCGTCGTCGGGCAGGTCGGCCGGGGCGTCCACGTTGATCACGGCTTCGACGAGTCCGGGGTGCTCGGCGGCCAGGTGGTAGGCGTTGATGCCGCCGAGGGAATGGCCGAGGACGACGGCCCGGTCGAGGCGGAGGTGCCCGAGCAGCGCGACGAGGTCGGCGAGGTAGCCGGACCGGCCGTACTCGGGGGCCCGGTCGGAGTCGCCGTGCCCGCGCTGGTCGGGGGCGATGACGCGCCACTGCGGGGCGAGGGCAGCGGCGAGCGGCGTGAACGAGGCACCCTCGGAGAGGTGTCCGTGGAGGGCGAGGAGCGGGCGGCCCGGGCCGCCGGAGTCCAGGTAGGACAGGGTGCGGCCGTCGATGGTCAGTTCGGCGCGGAGCAGGTCGGCAGGCATGTCGGATCTCCCCGGTCGGGTGGTTGCGGATCAACGAGAGCGACTATACAGACGTTCTATACGGATGTTCAATACGCTTGTATTGATTCGCGGACGGGCCGGCCTGCCTCCACCGCTTGCTGTCCGAAGCGGTCGGCGGCGGGGCCGAGTTCCGGTTCGGCCACGAGGCCGTCGAGGCCGACGTGGTGGGGCACGATGACGACGCGCCCTGGTCGGCGCGTACGTGCTGGCCGGCGAACTCGCCGCGAGCCGCGGCGACATGGGGCCGGGCCGGCCGCGTACGGGCGGGAGTTGATGGCGAAGGCCGTCGAGCCGATCCACCGGCGCGGACGCCGTCGTGCTCAAGGAGTACGAGTCCGTTCAGGGCCTCCCGCGGCAACCAGCCCGGCTCGAAGGGCCGTTGGCCGCCGGGCCGGGTCCGCCTACGGGCGCCCGGCGGCGAGTTGCTCGCCCAGCGGGCTGCGCCCGTACAGGACCTGCCGGCCGTGCCGGGCCCGGGTGAGCAGCCCGGCCGCGTACAGCACGCGCAGGTGCTGGGAGACGGCGCTCGGCGTGACCCGCAGACGGCGGGCCAGCTCGATCGTGGCCAGCGGCTCCGCGAGCAGTCCGAGCAGCCGGGCCCTGGGCGCGCCGAGCAGCGGGACGAGGGCCTGCGCGGCCCCCGGACCGGCAGGCCCTGCGGTGCCGAGCGGACCGACGGGACCGAAGCGGCCGTCAGGATCGGCGAGATCGGTGGCCCGGGCGGATCCGGATCCGCCCGCGGCTGCGGCTGCGACCGCGGGAGCGGGTGGCCAGAGGGTCGCCACCCCGCGGCTCGGGTAGAGCAGCGAGGGCGGTTCGTCCGGGCCGACGGGCGGCGCCGGCTTGTGCGCGAACACGCACGGCACCAGCAGCAGGCCCCGGCCGGCCGCCCGTGCCTCGTACCCGCCGATGGTCCGGTGGATGCGCAGGACGCCCCGCGGCCCGCCGTCCTCCCAGCGCAGTTGGGGGTGCATGTCGGCGAAGAGCAGCCGGGCGCCGCCCCGGGCCAGTTGCCGCGCCCGGTAGGTCATGTCGGCTTCGGCGACCAGCCGGATCTGCGGCCACAGCGGTTGGACGGCGATCTCCCAGTACCGGTGGAGGAGTTCGCAGATGCGGTCGCGGAGCCCGGCGACCGCGGCGCCGTCGCGGGCGGGCGGCCCGTCCACGACCGCCCGCAGCACGTCGGGGAGCGGGTCCGGGGCGTGCGCGGCCAGCAGGTCGCGGCGGACCGTCTCGGGCGGGGTCCGGCGTACCACCGCCAACTCGTCCTCGAAGGCGGGTTCGAACGCCGTGGGCCGTGGGGTGAGGAAGTCGGGGAGGGTGAGGCGGTCCGCGACCAGGGCCATCAGCAGGCCGGTGTCGAGGGCGCCGAGCCGGACGAGGACGGACCGGCGCCACGGCAGGTGCAGCGCCGACACCCCGGGGTCGCGCAGGACGCGCAGGCTCAGGACGGTTTCGCTCAGGGGCGAGATGGCGAACCTCGTGTCGGCCAGGTCCTCGACACCGAGCTCGAAACTGATCATTAAGCCGTACGCTACATCAGTTGGCAGGGCGGGCCCGGTGCCGTGGACTTCCCTCCATGACCTCCCCGTTCCCCGCCCCCCTGCCGGACGCGGTCCCCGGAGCGGCCGGATGAGCCGCCGCCTGGTGCTGGTCCTGTCCCTGACCTGCGCCGTGGCCGTGGGCAACCTGTACTTCCCGCAGGCCGTCGGCCCCCTGATCGCCGCCGGGTTCGGCGTCCCCGCCGACGAGGCCGCACTGGTGGTCACCGCCACCCAGATCGGCTACACCGCCGGGATGGTCCTCCTGGTGCCGCTCGGCGACCGGATCCGGCACCGCCCGCTCCTCGTCGTCCTGCTCTCCCTCACCGGTCTGGCCCTGCTGGGCGCGGGCTGCGCCCCTGCCCTGCCGCCGCTCGTCGCCGCGAGCGCCCTGGTCGGGCTGACGACCGTGGCGGCGCAGATCATCGGCCCACTGGCGGCCGGCCTGGTCGCCCCCGACCGGCGGGGCGTGGTGCTCGGCACGCTGCTGAGCGGGTCGACCGGGGGCATGCTGCTGGCCCGTGCGTTCAGCGGGGTGCTGGGCGAGTGGCTGGGCTGGCGCGCCCCGTACCTGGTGGCCTCGGTCGTCACCCTGGTCCTGGCGGCCGTCCTGCGGCACGCGGTGCCGGACACCGCCCCGGACGCTTCCGCAGCCCCCCGCCCGTACGGCGCGTTCCTCACGGAGCCGCTGCGGCTGCTGCGCGCCGAGCCCGAGCTGCGCCGCTCCTGCTTCTACCAGGCCGCCGCCTTCGGCGGGTTCTCGGCCGTCTGGACGAGCCTGGCCCTGCTGCTGACCGGGCCGGTGTACGGGATGGGGGCGCAGGCGCTCGGCCTGCTGGCCCTGGTCGGCGGGGTCACCATGCTGTGCACCCCGCTCGCGGGGCGCCTCGTGGACCGGCACGGCCCGGACCTGGTGAACCTGGTCTCGCTGATCGGGGTCCTCGTGGCGGCCGCCGTCCTCGTGCCGGGCGGGCTCGGCGGCGCGGCCGGGCTGGCCGCGCTGACCGTGGGCACCCTGCTGATGGACACCGCCATGCAGTCCGGCTCCGTCGCCAACCAGTCGCGGGTGTACGCGCTGCGCCCGGACGCCCGCAGCCGGCTCAACACCGCCTACATGGCCTGCGCCTATTCGGGCGGCACCGCAGGTTCCTGGCTCGGCGTGCGCGCCCACACGTGGTGCGGCTGGCCCGGCGTGTGCGCGCTGCTCGGCCTGCTCGCCGGCGCCGCACTGCTCCGCCACCTGGCCGCGCGCCGCGGCCGGCCCGGCCCGACGGTCACGCCGTACGCGCAGGCCGGCGGGCCGCGCGGCAGGTGAAGCGGGCGGCAGGTGAAGGTGGCGAGGGCGGACCGCAGGTGAGGGCGGGCAGGGCGCGGGCGGAACTCGTCCGCCCCCGCGCCTTGTTATCCTCACGCGCCGCCCGGTCGGGCGCAGACGGTGGAAACGGGTGGGGTGGATGGACGGGAAGGGCGTGCCCGCCGGGCTCGCCGCGGTGGCGGACTCGGCCGCGGAGCTGATCTGCGGCGACGGCGGCAGCGTCACGGCGTACGAGGAACTGCTCGACGCGGTGGTCCGCCGGGCCGGACGGGACCGGGCCGGGCTCGCAGAGGCGCTGCGGCCGGTGGCGGACCGCTGGAGCGGGCCCCACCGGCCCCGGACGCGCGCGGCGCAGCGACTGCTGGCCGTCGTACGGGCCGCAGTGCAACCCGTCGATACCGAGCCGAGGGCTGCCGGGGTCGGCGGCGGGGGCTGGCTGGAGACCTGCCAGCACGAGGCCGCCCGCCTGGTGATCGACGAGCGCATCGCGGAGGTCTGCGGGTGGCTGCGGGACGGTGTGACCGTGCCCATGCTGCTGGCCGCGCCCAGCCGGGCCGGTGGTGCGGTGGACCCGCGCGACCTGGTCATGCGGCTCACCGAGTACGAGCAGGCGGGCGCCCGCCCCGGGCCTGCCGACCTCGGGCAGGCACTGCTGCGCTGCGGCGGCCCCGTCGACCGGGAAGTGCTGCGCGCGGCGGCGGAGTTGACGCTGCCCGAGGGGCCGCGGGTCACCGCGTGGCTGCGGCAGGGCGGGCTGCCCCGACCCGGGTGGACGGTGGAACAGGAGCCCGGTCCGCCGCAGCCTCCGAGCCGGCGGCGCGGGGCCCGGGTCGGGCGCCGGGTCCTGGTCGGCACCGGGGAACTGCCCGGGCGGGGCGACTTCCCCCGGACCTTCTGGCCGCTCTTCCGCCGGTTCGAGCCGCTGATCGGCTGCCAGCACCTGCTGCTCGGCCAGCGGGAGCGGCATGCTGCGGCCGTCCTGCCCTGGCACCCCGAGGTCGTCGCGGCGCGGATGCTGGCGGAGGTCGCGGCCACGGCCGACCAGGACGGGCCGGGTGGCGCGGGTGGCGCGGAGTTCCTGCCGGCGCTGGCGGCGAGCGAAGGGCCGCCGGGGCCCGCCGTGCACCTGGCCCTGGCGTACGGGCTCGGCGCCGGCGCCGACGTCGACCGGGCAGCAGCCGTGGCCGCGCTGGCCGCCCTCGCCGCGCGGGACCGCCTCGACGGTGCGCTGCTGGGCGGGGAGTTGGCCCGGCTGGTACTGCTCGGCACGCTGAGGCTGCCGGTCGTGACGGAGTCCCTCCGGGCGGCCGCCGGGACGGCAGCGGCCGGGGCGGCGGGCAGCAGCCGGGCGGGCGGGGGCGCCGGTGCGGTGTGGCCCGTGCTCGCCGCGGCGTTGCCCGGGCTGCTGGCGGCGGTCCGGGCGGGCGCCCTGCCCCGGCACCATCCGCCCCTGCTGGCCCTGGCCGCGGACTGCGCCCGTGACTCCGGGGCGCGCGGCACGGTCGCCGGGGTCGAGGAACTGGCGGGGCGCCCGGGCTCGTCGCAGGCGGTACGGGAGGCCCGCCGACTGCGGAACACCCTGGCGGGCGCGTAGCCCCCGCGACCTGCGTCCGCCTCCGCCCCGCCCCCGCCTGACCCGTGCCCGCCGGGGCAGGACCGCTGGCCGGGCAGCCGACGGCCGGCCCGCCCTGCCCCGCACCCGACCAGCTGGACGGCCGTCGAGGAAGCCGGCTGCACCGTACCGGACGGCCAGGACCCGGCAGGGCTACGGCGGGCTGTCCCGCGGCGGCCCGGCCGGCCCCGCTCCCCGGGGAGCGCGACGGCCCTCGCACGGTGCTGCGCACCGGGTCGGGTACGGAGTCGTACCCGCCCGGCGCGGCGGCAGGCCTCGGCGACGGGACGGCCTCCCGCTCGGGCGCCCCGGGATCCGGCCGCACGTTCAACCCACTGGTGCTGTGCACCTGCTGGTCACGGGAGGAGCCGGCCGAGACGGTCCTGCGCGGACACGACGAGGAGCCCGGCCGGCTGTACGCCCCGGCCCACGGCGCGGACCTGCTCGGCACCTTCGGCCTTCCGCGTGACCCCGGCCCGCACGCTCGGCCTGGCCACAGGGCGGCGTCCGGTCACGCCGAGCGTCGTGTCCGTGGGGCGGCCCTCACCGTGCCGGCCACGGGCCGGCCGGGCCCGCTCACCCGAGCCCTGAGGTCCTGAGGGCGTGCACCCGCGAAGCGGCGCCCGCCCGGGTCCCTGACTGCCTGCCCACGCTGGGCGTGCCGTCCGCACCGGACACGGCCCCCTCCCGCTCGTCCGGCCCGCGCGCACCCGCCTCGCCCCGCCCGTGCCGGCCCGGCCCCTCGTGCGGACGGGGCGTCAGCCCGCCGCGGCGGCGAAGGCTCCGGCGCGGGCCGCCGCGGCGGCCGCCCGCGCCGCCCGGCCCGGGAGGGCGGGGTCGGGTGCGGTGCGCATCAGCAGGAGTTCGTGGTAAAGGGGGGCGGTCGCGGCCACGAGCACGGCGCGGGGGGCGGTCTCCGCGGGGACTTCGCCACGGGTGGTCGCGCGGGCGACGACCACCGCGCAGCGCTCGTAGCGGTCCTCCCAGAAGCGGGTCAGCGCCCCGGCGGCCTCCGCCGAGCGGAAGGACGCGGCGATCAGGGCCGTGGTCAGGGTGGGGCCGGACGAGAGCGCCTCGTACACCTCCTGGTTGAGGGCGGTCAGGTCGCCCTCCAGCGTGCCGGTGTCCGCCGGCTGCCAGGTGTCGTCGGCCGCGGCGTCGAGGACGTCGGCGAGCAGGCCCCCCACGTCGCGCCACCGTCGGTAGACGGTCGTGCGGTGGACGCCGGCCCGTTCGGCGACGGCGTCCACCGTGAGGCCGTCGTACCCGGCTTCGAGGAGGAGCGCGCCGACGGCCTCGACGACCTGGGCGCGGACGCGGGCGCTGCGACCGCCGGTGCGGTGGCGGACGGTCGGCACGGAATTGCCGCTTGCGGGTGTGCTGGACTCCATGGCAGCATCTTAACGCAACATCTGTCGATTTAAGGAGTTCCCGGTGCTCATCTTCCGCAACCCGCGCCGCACCGTCCCGCACCCGCCCGCCACCGAACCCCTGGAGCCGCCCCGTGACCGCACAGCTCACCGCCCTTGACGTCACCAAGTCCTACGACGGCCGCCCCGTCCTCGAATCCGTCACCTGTTCCGTCCCCGCCGGCGCCCGCCTGGGCATCGTCGGCGAGAACGGATCCGGGAAGTCCACGCTGCTCCGCCTCCTCGCCGGCGTCGAACGCCCCGACCGCGGCGAGGTCATCGCCCGCGCCGACGGCGGCATCGGCTACCTGGCCCAGGAGGAACACCTCCCGCCCCACCTCACCGTCCAGCAGGTGATCGACCGGTCGCTCGGCGAACTGCGCGCCATGGAAGGGGACATGCGCCGCCTGGAGGCCCGGATGGCCGACTCGGGCGACGGCCCCGCCGTGCTCGCCGCGTACGCCGACCTCCTCACCGCCTTCGAGCTGCGCGGGGGGTACGAGGCCGACGCCCGCCTCGAACGCGCCCTGCACGGCCTCGGATTGACCGCACTGGAGCGCCACCGCACCGTGGCCGGGCTCTCCGGCGGCGAACGGGTCCGCCTGCGCCTCGCCTCCCTCCTGGCCGCCGCACCCGAGGTGTTGCTGCTCGACGAACCGACGAACCACCTCGACGCCTCCGCCCTCGCCTGGCTCGAAGACCACCTGCGCAGCCGGCGCGGGACCACGGTCGCCGTCTCCCACGACCGCGTCTTCCTCGAACGGGTCACCACCGCACTGCTGGAGGTCGACGGCGACCTGCACACCGCCACCCGCTACGGCACCGGCTACCCGGGCTACCTCGCCGAGCGGGCCGCCGAGCGGCAGCGCCGGGTCCGGGCGCACCGCGAGTGGCAGGCCGACGTGGCGCGGCTGCGCGACACGGCCGCGACCACCGCCCGCCGCGTCGCTCCGGGCAGGGCCATGAAGGACGGCAACAAGATGGCCTACGACCGGGCCGCCGGCCGGGTGCAGCAGTCCCTGGCCGGCCGGGTCCGCAACGCCGAGGAGCGGTTGGCGCGGCTGCTCGCACGACCCGTGCCGGCCCCGCCGCCGCCGTTGCACTTCACGCCCTCCCTGCACGCCGCCGCCCGGCCCGGTGCGCTGCTGCGGGCCGACGGCGTACGGGTGGACGGCCGCCTCCGGCCCGTGACCTGGCCCTGTCGGCCGGCGACCGGCTGCTGGTCACGGGCCCGAACGGCGCCGGCAAGACCACCCTGCTCGGCGTCCTCGCCGGTGCCGCGGCCCCCGACCGCGGGCAGGTGGTCCGGCGCGGGCGGATCGGCCTACTTGCACAGCAGCCGCGGTCGGGGCCCCCCGGGCGCACCCTGCTCGCCGCGTACGCCCACGGGCGCGCCGGCACCGCCGAGGAGCATGCCGAACGGCTGCTGGCCCTGGGCCTGTTCGGGCGCGAACGGCTGCACGTTCCGGTCGCGGCGCTGTCCGCCGGGCAGCGGCAGCGGCTGGCCCTGGCCCGGCTCGTCACCGAACCGGCGGACGTCCTGCTGCTGGACGAGCCGACGAACCACCTCTCCCCCGCCCTCGCGGAGGAACTGGAGGCGGCGCTGGTCGACTTCGCCGGTGCGGTGGTCGTCGTCAGCCACGACCGCCGGCTGCGCGCACACTGGCGGGGCGCCCGCCTGGATCTCGCGCCCGCCGCCCCAGCAGCCGTCGCCACGACGTCCGCCGCCACGACGGCCGTCACCACCGCCGCCGTCGCCGCCTGACCCCGCGCACCCGCCCCGGACGAAAGGAACCCCTCCCCCGCATGCCTGCCCCGCAGATCCACAGCTTCCCCGTGTCCGACCCCGCCTCCGGCCCGTACGCACTCGCGGCCGGCCCCGACGGCGCGCTCTGGTGCACCCTCGTGCACACCGGCCGCATCGCCCGCCTGACCCCCGACGGCCGGATCGACGAACACGCCCTGGACTCCGCCGACTGCGGGCCCGCGCACATCACGCCGGGGCCCGACGGGGCCCTGTGGTTCACCCGCATGCGGGACGACCGCATCGGCCGCATCGACACCTCCGGGCACGCCCGCTCCTACCCCCTCCCCCGCACCACCGCCGGGAGCGGGGCCACCCCGTACGGCATCGCGCCGGGACCCGACGGCGCCCTCTGGTACACGCGGGCCGGCGCCGACCGGATCGGACGGATCACCCCCGACGGCGACGTGGAAGAGTTCCCGCTGCCCTGCACCGGCGGCTTCCCGGCCTTCATCACCGCGGCCGCGGACGGCGCCCTCTGGTTCACCCTGAACCGGGCCGGCGCGCTCGGCCGCATCACGGTCGACGGTCGGACCACGCTGTACCCGCTGCCCGATCCGGAGTGCGGACCGGTGGGCCTGACGGTCGGCTCCGACGATGCGCTGTGGTTCACCGAGATCACGGCGGGCCGTGTCGGCCGGATCACCCCCGACGGCGGGATCACCGAGTTCCCGCTGCCCGATCCGGGCTGCCGCCCGCACGCCATCACGGCCGGCCCCGACGGCGCCTGCTGGTTCACCCAGTGGGCCACGGGCCGGGTGGCCTCCCTCTCCCCCGACGGGCGGGTCACCGAGATCCCGCTGCCGCAGCCCGGCAGCGAGCCGCACGGCCTCGCCTTCGGACCCGACGGCGCCCTCTACACGGCACTGGAGCACGGTGCGATCGCCCGCGTCGTCACACCGGCCGGGTCCGCCGCCCCCGACTGCGCGCACCGCCCGCCCGGCCTACGCTGATCAGGTGACACGTTCCGCTCCGGAGGTGAGGCGATGTCCGGGTTCCGGAGGGCGGCCGCCGTCCTGGCCGCAGGTGCGGCGAGCACGCTGCTGGCGGGCTTCGCGGCACCGACCGGCAACGGTGTCGAGGACCAGAGCGCACAGGTGATCGTCAAACGGGCGCGTGCCGAACTGGCCGGCGCCCGCTCGGTGCACATGGTGGCGAAGGTCCAGGACAAGGCGGGGGCCACCACCTTGGACCTGCACCTCGACGTCAAGGGCAACTGCGTCGGCAGCGTCGCGCTGCCCAAGGGCGGCGGCCGGGCCGAGATGGTCAAGCGCGGGCAGGACGTCTGGCTGAAGCCGGACACGGCCTTCCTCATGTCGCAGGTCCCGGGGTCGGCCGGGGAGGACGCCGCGGCCCTGATCAACAACCGCTGGATCCACGGCAGCGCCGAGAACGCCCTGTTGCGGGGCCTCACCCAGGTGTGCGACCTGGCCGAATTCCAGCGGACGTACGCCGCGCGGCCCGCCTCGGAGAGCCTGACGAAGGGCGGGACGACCACCGTCGACGGAGATGCGGCGATCACGGTCACCGGACGCGACGGCGCCGACACCGCCACCTACTACGTGGCCACCGAGGGCAAGCCGTACCTGCTCCGGGTCGAGGGCGTCGAGAACGGCCAGCGGGGCCGCGCCGACTTCTCCGACTACAACGAGCCGGTGCCGGCCAGGACGCCGCCGCCGGAGAAGTCCGTGGACCTGTCCGACCTCCGCTGACGGAGCACCGCTCAGCCGTCGGCGCCCCACCGCCAGACCAACTCGCCGCCCTCGGGGACCGCGGCCCAACGGGCGGCGGCCGCGTCCAGGCGGGGGCCCGTGCGGGCCAGGGCGTCCGGGCCGAGCGGCGGGCGGCCCACTCCCCGGCCCTGCGTGGACAGACCCCGCCACACCCGGTACGCCCAGTTCACGGAGAGCTCGGCGGCCAGCACCGCGTCGCCGCCCCGGCGCAGCACCTTCAGGCCGGACCGGCGGTGCCGGCCCGGTGCGGTCGTCTCGAAGCCCTGGAACGTGGCCCCGCGGGCCATCGCGCCCCAGAACCCGTCGTCGATGCCGAGGGCGGTCTCGACGACGGCGTGCACCAGGTCGTGCGGCATCGTGGGGCCGGTCGGCCCGGCGGGCAGCCTGACGTCCGGGCCCTTGCGGGCACGGACGAGGATCTCGTGCTGGTTGTCCGGCAGCTTCCGGAAGGACATCTCCATCGCGAGGGAGGGTAGGACAGCGGCGCCGGCCCGGCCAACGGAATTCCGGTCAACCGCGGGGCGGGCGGGTGGCGGTGACGACGTAGTAGTCGATGATGCGGCGGTCGTACGCCCGGAAGAAGTTCCGCGGCCAGGTGCCCGGGGCCCACAGGCGGGCCAGCCAGGTGTCCCAGCCCGGCCAGACCGCCGGGCCGATCGACCGGGCCCGGGCGTCCGCGAGGCCGGCCGCGCCGAGCGCGTCGGTGAGTTCTGCCACCGGGCGGGCGATGTCCAGGCCGGTCTCGAACGTGTGCAGGAGCCCGGCGAGTTCGGCCGGGCGGTGGGGCGCGTCGTCCACGGTGAAGAAGCTGGCGACGGCCACCCGGCCGCCGGGCCGCAGCACCCGCGCCGTCTCGGCGGCGAAGGCGGCCAGGTCCGGGAAGTGCTGGGCGGCTTCGACGCTCACCACGGCGTCGAACTCGCCACCCTCGAACGGCATCCGCTCGGCGGCTCCCCGGGCGAACCGCAGCCTCCCGGGTTCCGCGCGCAGCAGCCCGGCGTGCGCGTCACGCGCCCGCTCCAGCTGCTGCGGGTGGATGTCCATGCCGGTGACGCCGGCGGGCCCGTACTCGCCGAGGGCGAGCGCGCAGCCCATCCCGAGCCCGCAGCCCACCTCGAGGACCCGCAGGCCCGCGAGCGGTCCGGCGGCCTCCAGGACCTGCCGGTACAGGTCCTGCTGGCTGCGGATCCGCTCGGGCTCGCCGAGCGGGGCGGCCAGGTCGATCCCGTTCCAGTAGCCGAAGTTGATGAACCCTCCGGCGAAGACGGACTCCCGGCTCAGGTCCGCCGGACCGTACGTCTCCTCGACCGCCGGCCGCATGACCGGGTAGGACTCCTGGGCACCGTGGGCCACGATGTGACACCTCCTGGAACGCACTGCGTCGCGCCGACCCCGCCAGTCTGGCACCCCCGGGCCGGCGCGCGGGCGGCTCTCGGCGTCAGTCGGCCATCGCGGAAGCGGTCGCCGCGGCCCCGGCGGTGCGGGTTCCGGCCGAGGCCATGCCGAGCCAGGTGTGCGGATTGCCCTCCCAGCACCAGCCGAGCTTCGGCGCCCGTCGGCTGATCCAGATGGCCGGAACCCTGCGGTCGCCGCTGCGCGAACCGCCGAGCGAGAAGCACTTGTTCGTGACGAGGAGCTGCGGGAAGTGGGTGACGAGCGCGATGCCCTCCTCGATGGTGAGGGGGGTCCGGCCCCGGCCGGCGATGACGTCCATGGCGTCCCGGGGCACGGCCCCGCAGAACTCCTCGCCGCGTTCGACGTCGCACAACAGGTAGGCGTCGCCCTCCGGGAGGGCGGTCGCGGGGGTGGCGGTGAACCGTTCCAGCGCGCCGGGTTCGAAGGAGTGGTCGACGAAGCCGGGCAGCCGGCCGCGGTGCAGGGTGGTGCGGGGCATCGTCTCCTCGATCGGTGCCGCGCCGCGGGTGACCACCAGCAGGAACGGCACCCGGCCGGCCTCCGGGTCGTACGCCCCGGCCGGGACCGCTGCGGCGTGCTCGCGCAGCGGGGCGACGAGGGCGGCGAACCGCGCGGGGTCCAGGCCGGGCATCGTCGGGTAGCCGAGGTCGGTCAGGGTGCGGACCTGGCGGTCGAACTCGACTGCACCGTCGAAGGGGGGCTGGGTCAAGGGTGTCCTCACATCCGGTAGATCCAGAACCTGATTTGCGACGGTCGTAAACTTATTCCGGACGCATTTTGAAAGTCAAGGGAAAAGTAGGACGGTCATATTTATGTCGCAGGAGGAGCAGGGCGATGTCGTCCTTGCGGGGCGCGGCGTGCCGGGCGTGCCCGATGAGGTTGTCCGCCACCAGGTCCAGGGAGGCGTGCCGCGGCGTCCGGGTGAGGCGTGCCGCCGTCTCGCCGATGGCGTCCCCGATGTCCCGCCCCGGGGTTTCGACCAGCCCGTCGGTGTACAGGGCGAGGAGGGCGCCGGGCGCGAAGGGGACCTCGGTCGCGGTGTACGCGGTGTCGGGGTCGATGCCGAGCAGCAGCCCGGGCGGCAGTTCGAGCACCGTGGTCGAGCCGTCCGCGCGGCGCAGCAGCGGCGGCGGGTGGCCCGCGGTGGCCAGGCTGGCCCGTCGGCGGGTGAAGTCGATGTGGACGTACAGGCAGCTCGTGAACAGGCCCGGCTCCAGATCGGTCAGCAGCCGGTTGGTCCGGGCGAGGACCTCGGCCGGCGGGGCCCCGGCGGTGGCGTGGACGGCGGTGCGGACCTGGCCCATCAGGGCGGCGGCGTTGACGTTGTGGCCCTGGACGTCGCCGATGGCGGCGGCGACCGTGGAGTCGTCGATGCGGATCAGGTCGTAGAAGTCGCCGCCGATGTCGAGGCCCTGCGCCGCGGGCAGGTAGCGGGCCGCCACCTCCAGTCCGGGGACCTGCGGCAGGACCCGCGGCAGCAGGCCGGTCTGCAGGCTGCGGGCCAGTTGGTGGGTGGAGTCGTACAGCCGGGCCCGCTCCAGGGCCTGGGCGATCAGCCCGGCGATGGCGGTCAGGATGGCCCGCTCACCGGGGGCGAACGCACGCGGGTGCGAGTAGCCGAGGACCAGGGACCCGACGGGACGGCCGGAGGCGATCAGGGGCAGGAAGGCCCAGGCGGCCATGCCGTCCAGGACCATGGTCGCGGGATAGGCGGCCAGCAGCTCGTCCGGACTGCCGAAGAACAGCGGATTGCCGGTGCGGAGCACGTGGGCGCGCGCGGTGTCGGCGGAGACGGGGGCCCCGTCGAAGCGGGCCATGAGCTCGGCCGTGTAGCCGCGGTAGCCGACGATGCGCAGGCGCTGCTCCTCCTCGACCAGCAGGGCCATGGCATGGGCGCCGAGCGCCGGGACGAGCTGGTCGGCGGCCTTGTCGACGACGTCCTGGGCGTGGGCGGCCTCGGTGAGGATGGCCGCCAGGTGGATCAGCTGGTAGAGGGCGTGGGCGCGGCTGGGCGAGGGCGCCGCCTCGGCGGCCGGGGGCGGGGCCGCGGAGGGCGCCGGCTCCTCCGCGGCCCGGGTGATGCGGACGCTGAGCCCGCTGGCGTCCGGGTAGAGGTCGAAGCGCAGGCGGCGGCCGTCCGGGGGGTCCGCGAGGAAGCTCCGCGGCATCCGGCTGATCATGGCCGCCCGGTAGTGGTCCTCGACGGTGGGGTTGTCCATCCAGGGCAGCGCCTCCCATGGGAGGGAGCCGATCAGCCGTGAGACGGGCTCCCCGAGCAGGTCCGCGGCCCGCTCGGTGATGAAGGTGATCTTCCCGTTCAGGTCGAGGGCGCAGCTGCCCCCCGGCAGGCGCCGGATGAAGCCCAGGCCCGCCGCCGCCTCCGCGGGTCCGGGGGTGGGCGGCGGACGCGGCGCCAGGATGACCGGGTGGGCCTCCGGCTGGATGGCGCGCCCTTCGTCGGCGGCCCGGCGCAGGATGCCGGCCAGGCGCCGCGCGCCCGATTCGAGTACCTGCCGCTCCTTGTCGCCGAGGTCCGGCCCGTGCGAGCCGGGCCACAGCATCACCAGCCCCGAGCCCGTGGGCCGCTCCGCGGCCGTGCGGGAGGCGTCCAGCGGGGTGGCGGCGAGGGCGAAGCGGTACGGGACGACCAGGCCGACCCGCGGGTAACGGCGGGCCGTGTCCTCCAGACCGCCCAGCCAGACGAGGCGGTGTTCGCGGACGGCGTCCGCCACCGGGACCGGGTCGTTGATGCCCACGCGGGCCCAGGGGACCGCGAACTCGCGGGCCACGCCGACGGTCACCGCCAGTTGCAGCACCCGCCCGCTGGGTTCGGGCAGGTAGAGCATGCCGATGGACGCATTGGCCTCGGCGCAGGTCTCGACCAGCGCCTCTTCCATCAGCCGGTGGCCGGCACCCCGCTCCTGTACCGGTTTGTCTCCCACGTGACCATGGTCGCCCCGGACCCAGCCGCGCGCTCGGCCCGGCCTGCCGCGCCGCGGGGCGGGGCCGCCCGCCCCGCCCCGCGCCCGGGCACGGACCGTCGGCGGCCGGACACGGACCGGAACGGCTCGGCGGGGGCGGGGCCGGGATCCGGTCCGCCGGACCGTCTAGCGGGCGGCTGCGAAGGCCTTCGTGAAGGCGAGCGGGGCCTGCACGATGGACGAGCAGGTGGCGTCGGCCTGGTTCTTGGCGCCGCCGGCGCACTGCTTGTCGCGGGCCCCCGACCACATGGAGAGCCAGCCCAGGCCCTTGCTGCGGGCGAAGTCGGCCAGCTGGGTGGCGTCCTCGACCGTGAACACCTCGCTGGCCACGTCGTTGACGCCGATCATCGGGGTCACGGCGACCGTCTTCCAGGCCTCGGCGTCGGAGAGCCCGAGGACGCCCTTGATCTGGGCCTGGGTCGCGGTCGCGGCCTGGATCGCGTAGCCTCCCATGTCGCCGCTGTACGCCGGCCCGTAGTCCATCGCCATCACGTTGACGGCGGCGATGGCCACGCCGTTGCGCTTGGCGTTGGCGATCAGGTCCACGCCCGGCTGGGTGAGGCCCTCGGGCATGACGGGCAGGGTGAAGGACACGTCGAGGCCCGGGTGCTTCTTCTGGAGCATCGCGATGGCCTGGGCGCGCCGGGTGTTCGCGGCGGTGTCGGGCAGGGCCGCGCCCTCGATGTCGAAGTCGGCCTTGGTCAGCCCGTAGGCGTCGATGACCTTGCCGTACGCGGCCGCCAGGTCCGCGGCCGAGGAGCAGGCCAGGGCGAGCTCGGAGCCGGCGGCGCCGCCGAAGGACACCCGGACGTCGCCGCCCTTGGCGCGCAGGGCCTGGATCTGGGAGGCGACGTGGTCGGAGCCGAGGGCGGTGACGCCGCCCCACAGCGGGTTGCAGCCGCCCCCGGAGGTGACGAAGGCCAGGTTGAACTCCTTCACGCCGGTCTGGTCGGCGGTGCCGACCAGGTCGAAGGCGGGGTAGAGCGAGGTGTCCACGTACGGGGCGAACGGGGCCGCCTTCGCGGTGCCGCCGGGACGGGTCGCGGTGGCGGTGGGCTTCGGGCCGGCGGTGGCGGTGGCGGTGGCGGTTGCCGTGGCGGTGGGGGTGGGGGCGGTCGTGGGGTGGGCGGTGGCGGTGGGGCTGGGGGCGGTGGTGGGGCGGCCCGTGGGGAGGGGGGTGGGGCCGGAACCGGGCGAGCACTTCTCCTTGTTGATGAGGCAGCCGGTCGGGTTGGCGGGGGCGCCGCCCTTGGAAGCGGTGACGAAGCCGACGGTGGCGGAGGCCCCCGGCGCTATGCCGGCGGTGTCCCATCGGGGCGGCTTGACGGTGACGCGGCCGCCGCTGACGGTCTGTTCGCCGTTCCACAGCGAGGACAGGCTGGTACCCGCGGGCAGGTCGAACTCCAGGGTCCAGTCCTTCAGCGGCTGGCTGCCGGTGTTGGTGATGACGTACTGGCCCGTGTAGCCGGAGTCCCAGCTGCTGGACCGGGTGAAGGCGGCGCCCACGGAGGCCGCCTGGGCGGTGCCGGTGAGGACGATCGCGGTTCCGGCGACGGCCGCCGTCAGGGCGAGCGCTCCGGCCGCCTTCGCCTTGGTGCCGGCGGTGCGGCGGTGTGCGTTCCTGGTCATGACTGCCTGCCTCATCGGTGCGGGGAGGGGGACGGGGCAGCACGCTAGCGATCCCGAATCGGACAAAACGTCAGTTCGAGCGCTCGGGCCCGGATCTTGAGGCCCCCTTAAGGAAGGGATCGGCCGGGGTTAACGACCGCCCTCCGGACGCCCGCGCAGGTTCGGGTCCGGGACCCGCGGCGGCCGACCGCGGCCCCGCCCGGTGCAGTACCGCCGCGCGGACGTCTGCGGCCGTGGTGCGCGGGGAAGGGGTGGTTCGGTCGGGCCATGACGGAGCGGGAAGGGAGAGTGCGGTGCACGGAGACGAGGAGCGGTCCGCGGCGCGGGACGGACAGCGGCCGGGGACGGTGTCCGCGGCCGAGCTGTTCGACGGTCTGGGGGTCGACTACGAGCGGGCCTTCGGACGGCTGCCGGCCCAGCTGGCCGCGGTGGACTGGCTGTCCGCGCGACTGGCCCCGGGGGCGCGCGTCCTGGACGTCGGCAGCGGGACCGGACGGCCCGTCGCCGACCGGCTGGTCCGCGCCGGCTGTGACGTGACGGGCATCGACGTGTCCGGGGCGATGGTCGGGCTGGCCCGGGCCCAGGTGCCCGGGGCGCGGTTCGAGCAGTGCGACGTACGCGAGTTCGGTGCGCCGGAGGGGAGCTTCGACGCCGTCTGCGCCTTCTTCCCGCTGCTGATGATGAGCCGGGCGGAGGCGTCGGCGGCGTTGGAGCGGATGGCCGGCTGGCTGGCGCCCGGAGGGTACCTCGTGTCGGCCACCGTGCCGGCCGACGTCGACGGCATCGAGATCGAGTGGATGGGGCGCCGGGTCGAGGTCTCCAGCTTCTCGGCCGAGGAGTACCTGCGCAGGCTCCGCGAGGACTGCGGGCTGGAAGTCCTCCACCACGCGGTCTCGGTGTTCGAGCCGGAGGGGGAACTCGCCGCCCCCGAGGAGCACCTGTTCTGCTACGCCCGGCGCCCTGCCGCCCCGCGCTGAGCGGCCGCCCGGCGACGGGCGCACGGCAGGGCCGGGCCCGGCCGAGCGGGAGCGGGGCACACGCACCCCCACACACCCACACACCCACGCGGCACGGCGGGGCGCCGGACCCCCGCCGTGCCGTTCGCGTTCCTCAGGTGTTCGCGGGGTCGGGCTCCACCTGCCGCAGTTCGGCGAGCAGTTCGTTCCGCCCGGCCAGCATCTCGGTGAGGATGCGGCGCGCCGCCCGCAGCAGGTCGGCGACTTCCACGCCGGCCAGGGCGTAGGTCACCGAGGACCCTTCGCGGGTGGACACCACGATGCCCGAGCGGCGAAGGACCGCCAGCTGCTGGGAGAGGTTCGACGGCTCGACGTCGATCTCGGCCAACAGGCTGCGGACCGGTTTCGGGCCGTCCTGCAGGAGTTCCAGCACGCGTATACGGACCGGGTGGCCGAGCATCCGAAAGAACTCCGCCTTGGCCTGGTACAGCGGCACCTGCATTCCCACGACGCTCCTGCTGCTCCTCGGTCCCGTTGCCATGTCCCGCGCATGCCCGCCACCGGACGACCTCCGTGTCCATCGTCCCGTCCTGTCGGCCCACGCGGAACCGAAGTTGACCGTTTTCGGATGTGCCGAGTTGAAGAAATTTGCAACTCATGGGCACGCGTGGGCCTGACGGAGCACTGCGTCTAGACCTCCAGATCCGCCTCGATGCGGCGCAACTGGTGACGGGCCATGGCCAGGTTGGAGCGGCCCTTGTCCAGCACGAGGTAGAGGAACAGACCGGATCCGCTGCGGCTCTTCAACACCCGGATCAGGTGGTACTGGTTCCCGAGGGTGATCAGCAGGTCCTCGATCTCGTCCTGGAGACCCAGCATCTCCATGGTGCGGACCTTGGCCCGGATGACGTCCGTGTTGCCCGCCGCGGCGACGCCGAGATCCAGGTCCTTGCTGCCCCCGAGCGTGCCGAGGGCCATTCCGCTGGTGTAGTCCACCAGGGCCACGCCCAGCACCCCGTCGATCGAGGTCATTGCTTCCTTCAGTGAAACTTCCACGTTGGCCATGGCCGTACCTCTCGTCCTGCGCTCTGCCGTTACCGGCACCGGATCTTCCGTAACGGGACGCTACCGAGCGGCGGCCGCCGAACGGGCGGAACCTCGGATTCGGCGCAAAATGATCGCCTGGCTCGGGGCGGCCGGCGCGGCCGGGACTGCTGTGGCGGCGGCACGGAGGGCGTCCCACGACGACGGACCTCACCGGAGGCCCGGCCCGGCGCGGGCCGGGAGGACCGCAGCGCAGGACCCGTCGAACGGAGGACGATTCTTTTCGGCCGGAGCGGCGACGACCGCAGGCCACACGGGCTATGCGGCAAGGGCGGCAGGCTCGTCGAGGTGCGCGGCGGCCGTGCGCCAGGCCTCCGTGACCGCGTGGTGCGCCTGCCGGGTCCGGGCGGAACCGTCCCCGCTCAGGTGGACGGGGGCGCCGACGTGGACGTGCAGGTCCGGGCGGCGCAGGGGGGCGGTGACGAGGCCCGCGACCTGCTTCGCGGCGCTCCCCGAGGTGACCCGGCGGGCGCCGGCCTGGCCGATCGGCACGACGGCGGCGCCGGTGCGTTCGGCGAGCCGGGACAGTCCGCTGCGGAAGGCCCCGGGCGCGGCCTCCGCGGCGTCCCGGCGCTCCGGGATGCCCCCTTCGGCGTACAGGAGGACCAGCCGGCCCTCCCGCAGGGCGGCCTCGGCGAGGTCGAGGGCGTCCGCGGCCCGCCGGGACCGGCGGTACACCGGGATGTGGCCCTCGCGGGCGAGGGAGCGCCCGAGGACGGGTACGCGCCAGAGCCCGGCGGCGGCCATGACGACGGGCTCCACGCCGAGGCGGCGCAGCGCGGCGAGGACGACGGCGGGGTCGGCGAGGGAGGTGTGGTTGGCGGCGAGCAGGCTGCCGGGCGCGAAGACGGCGTCGCGGTCCGCCGTCACGCGGAGGCGCCCGAACGCGGGCACGAGTACGTCGGCGAGGCGGCTGAGCATGGGGATCTCCCGTTCCGAGCGGTGGTGTTCACCATGGTCGGCGCCTGCTCGGCGGCTGACCTGAGCGTTCCTACTCAGGTCCGGGCGGGCACCGTACCCAGGCAACGCGCCGACGCCGTCCGCGGTCACCCCCACCCGGGCCGGGCGCCGCTGGCCGTTGCGGCCCGTCCCGGTGCGTCAGATCCAGGTGTGGTTGTGGTCGGTGACGGGCGGCAGTGCGGCATCGGTGACGGCCGCACGGGGGTCGGGGAGGGTCGCGAGGGCGGGCCCGACGGGTGGGAAGAGCGGCAGCGAGGCCGCCTCCCGGTAGTCGATCCACTGGACGACGCCGATGTCGTGGGTGCCGTCGGGGAGTTCGTCCGCCTCGTGTGCGGCGAGGCCGGCCCGTACCTCCGGGGTGATGTGGAAGCGGTGCAGCAGGTGGAGCTTGCGGGGCGGCGCAGTGGGTCCGGGCCGGGTGACCCGCTGGTCGACGACCCACATCAGGTCGCCGCCCTGGGCCAGGCGGACGTCGAGGGCGAGTTCCTCGGCGAGTTCCCGTTGCAGGGCCGCGGTGAAGTCCTCCCCGTCCTCGACGTTGCCGCCGGGCAGCGTGTAGAGGGCGGAGGTGGGGCGGTCCCGGCGGATCAGGGCCAGTTCGTCGCCGCAGAAGACGAGGGCTCCCGTACGCACCTTGATGCGCGCGAACGGGACGGGCGGCGGCGGGCCGTCGGAGAGGGGGCCTGCGGGGTTCACGGAAGGTGTCATGGCGTCAGTATCGGTTCACCGCCGGACAGGAGGACGGGCGGAGCCGGGTCCGCCCGCCGGGCACGGCCCCGTGCGGCGCACCGTGCCCGGCGGGCCGTGCGCAGGACGGGGCGGACCCCCTGCCCCGCCGACTGGAGCAGGGGATCCGGACGGTACTTCGCCCGGCGGGGGCCGTACGGATGCACCCGCGCGGGGTCCGGCCGACGCGCTCAGCCGGTGTCCTCCCGGGCCAGGGCGAGCGCGAGGTCCTGGAGGATCTGCTCCGTGCTCGCCTCCGGGTCGACGCTGTCGTGCGCGTCGGCGAGCGCGTCGAAGGCCAGGATGAACCCGTTCACCAGCGCGCTCAGCGGCTCCGACATCTGCTCGATCACCGCTTGGCCGACCTCCTGCGCCGTCGCGTCGGCCGGGACGGCGAACTGCGTCGGCACGACCTCCGCCAGCAGGTCGGAGACGAACGCCGTGTCGGCCCCCGAGCGCAGGGCGGTGAGCGCGGCGATGGCCTTCAGCTTGATCTCGTTCTCCGTCACCAGGCGAGCTTAGGGCGCGGACGGCCGGGCCGGGGCTAACCCGAGACCTTCCACAGGGTGAGGTTGCCCGAGAACGCCGGCGGGTCGACGGGGCTGCCGGTCTGCCGGACCTCGGTCAGCTCGAACCGGGCCAGGTTGCCGTCGGAGGTGACCGTGCACAGCACGTCGCCCTTGGCCAGTGGCGACGTCCGGGTGAGGGTGGTGTTGGGGATGTCGGTCGGCAGCGGCGCGGAATGCACCGCCTGCCGGCACACCTCCGGCGAGGGCCCGGGCGACTTCGCGAACGGGGTCTCGAACCTCAGGAACTGCGACAGGTACGACAGCTCGGCCTTCCTGTCGCCGATCAGGCCCTTCGGGTTCACCCTGCCCTCGTCCATGTCGACGGTGATGAACTGGCCGGGGGCGGGCGTGGGGACGGACAGCGTCCGGTCCTTGAAGACCTCGGTGTACTCCGGCTTCTTCACGGTCTTCGCGGTCTTGGAGGGACCTGGGGCCGGGGCGGCAGGGGCGCCGTCGCCCGGGTCGGTGCTCTGCCCGGAGGCGGCCTTGTCCGCCTTCCTGGAGCCCCGCTTCCCGTCCGTGCCCCCGGCGCCGTCCCCGGTGCCGGACAGCACCCAGGCCGTGCCCGCGACGGCCACGAGCAGGGCGGCGACCCCGGCGACCAGCGCCATCCGTCGGCCGCGGCCCGGCGCCGACACCGACGCCCCCGGCGGGGGGCCGGGACGGGCGGCCGGAGCGGGCGGCACCTGCGGCGGGCGCGGCGGCTGCTGCGGCGGGGCGGTCGGCCCGGCGCCGGGAACGCGGGTGGGGACGTACGCCGGGGCCGCCGCGGCGGGCGCGGCCGGCCGGGCCGGGTACTGCCGCAGCTCCGCCTCCCGGGCGGCGATCGCCCCCGCCCACGGCTCCGGAAGCCATCCGGCGAGGTCCCTGGCCGGGGCCGCGCCGAGGAGCTGCTCGCACATCCGGGCGAGTTGGGCGGGGGCCGGGCGGGCGGCGGGATCGGCGGCCAGCGCGGCCTCCAGTACGGGCCTCAGCCCGGCCTCGTACCCGGACAGGTCCGGGGGCCGGACCGCGGTGTTCGCGATCCGGGTGGCGACGGTCAGGGCGGCGCCGTCCCCGTACGGGTGGCGGCCGCCGGCGGCCACGGCGGCGATGAGGCCGAGGGAGAAGACGTCGGAGGCGGGGGTGAGGTCCTCGCCCGTGCCCTGTTCGGGGGACATGAACTGGGGCGTGCCGATGAATCCGCCGCTCCGGGTGAGCCGGGTGGACTCGGCCGCGCGGGCGATGCCGAAGTCGATCACCCAGGGCCCGTCGGCGGCCAGCATGATGTTGCCGGGCTTCAGGTCGCGGTGGACGATCCCGGCCGTGTGCACGGACTCCAGGGCCTGGGCCACGCACGCCACCAGCCGGAGTGCGGACCCGCGGGGCAGCGGGCCGTGGGCGGCGAGCGCCTCGTCCAGCGGGAGGCCGGGTATGTAGGTGCCGGCCAGCCAGGGCTGTTCGCCCTCGGTGTCGTGGTCGACGACGGGCACCAGGTGGTAGCCGCGGACCTGGCGGGCGGCCTGCACCTCGTGCCTGAAGCGGGTGCGGAACTCCGCGTCCCCCGCGTACTCGCGGCGGATCACCTTGATCGCGACCGGCTGGTTCCCGCGGGTGCGGGAGAGGTACACGGACCCCATGCCGCCCTCCCCGATGCGGGCCAGTAGCGCGTAGCCGGCGATCTCCTGCGGGTCGCCGGGCCCGAGGGGGCGTAATGCCAGGTGGTTCGCGAGGCTCATGAGTCCAACTCCCGTGCTCACCAGGGCCGACGATCGGCCGGACAGCAAGATCGGAATCCTAGCCGTCGTACGGGGGCGGGGTCCGCCCGATCGCCGGGGCGGCGGGTGGGGGCGGGCCCGGAGGGGGCAGTCCGGGGTGCGGAGCGGGCACGGCCGGGGTCTGCTGGATGCGACAGGTGTCCCGGATCATCCGAGAGGGCGGACTCGATGGCCGCACAGCCCGCAATCGTCCTGGTCCACGGTTTCTGGGGCGGCGCCGCCCACTGGGCCAAGGTGATCACCGAGCTGCACGCCCGCGGCCACGACTCGCTGCACGCCGTGGAGATCCCGCTGACCTCCCTCGCGGACGACGCCGAGCGGACCCGCAAGATGGTGCGCCAGGTGGACGGCCCGGTGGTGCTGGTCGGCCATTCGTACGGGGGCGCGGTCATCACGGAAGCCGGTGACCTGCCGAACGTGACGGGGCTGGTCTACGTCGCCGCGTTCGCCCCGGACGCGGGCGAGAGCCCGGGCGGGATCAGCGAGGAGATGCCCCCGGCGGCCTTCGGGAACATCGTCCCGGACTCCGACGGCTACCTGTGGATCGCGCAGGACAAGTTCCACGAGAGCTTCGCCCAGGACCTCCCGGCGGACGAGGCGCTGGTGATGGCGGTGACCCAGAAGGCGCCGCCGGCCTCTACGTTCGGCGACAGCGTCAGCGTGCCGGCCTGGCGGGCGAAGCCGTCCTGGTACCAGGTCTCGCTGAACGACAACATGATCCACCCCGACAACCAGCGGCGCATGGCCGATCGCATGAACCCGCGCAAGACCATCGAGCTGGACGCCGGCCACGCCTCCCTGGCCTCCCAGCCGCGCGCGGTGGCGGCCCTCATCGCGGACGCCGCCCACGCCGCCTGACCCCCTTCCGGCCCCTCCGGGAACGGACCGGCCCCGCCGCACGGTGTGCAGGATGCACGGGTCCTTGCTGACAAACCTCACTGCCGTGCGTCCGGTCTTCCGATGACGCTGGGGTGGTCGGGAACCGGAAGGGGAGGGAAGGGGGAGCCGGGTGGGCGCGGTGGAGGGGGTCGTGCAGGGGAGTGTGACGCAGCGTCCGGGGAGGGCGGGGGTCCTGCGGATCTGGGGCGCCGCGCTGGTGCCCGCCCGGCGGGCGCGTCCCCGGGGAGCGGGCGTCGCGCATTCGGCGGGGCTGCGGCAGGTGCTGCTGGCGCTGGTCGTGACGGAAGTCGTCGTGGCGTTCCTGGTGTCGTCCGTGCTGCCGCCGGCCGTGCGGGGCGTGCACGCCGCGCTCGAAGCCGTGCTGGTCCTCGCCGGGCTGGGGGCCACCGCGGCGCTGTTCCGGTCCCCGCACGAGGTGCGGGGACCGGACCTGGTGCTGCGGACCGGGTTCTTCGGGGAGGTGTCCGTGCCCCGCTCCGCGGTCCGTTCGGCGGCTCCCGCCGTGCGGACCGTCCCCGGCCGCGGACCGCGCCGCGTTCCGGGCGAGCCGGCCGCGGTGGCCTGCTCCGCCGAGGCGACGCTCGACGTGGTCCTGCACCTCAGCCCGGCGGTCCGCCTGGACCTCGGGCCGGGCGGGGGCGTGGTGACGGCGTCCGCGGTGTACACCTCGGCCGTGTCCGCCGCGGCCATGCGGACGGTGCTCGGTCCGGCGGACCGCCCCGCGGACCGCTGATCGCCACCTGTGGCGACGGCGGGGATCGGCGGGCCGGGCGCGCGGGGTGCGAACATGGGCGGACCGTCCCGTGTTCCGTACACCGTCACACCGTCACACCGTCTGGAGTGGTGCAGGAGTGGTTGCCGCCGTGCCCGACCCGTCCGTGCTGCACCCCGTGCCCGGGCAGCCCCGCGTGGTGCTGCTGAAGCCGCTGGTGACGTCCCCGCTGATCGAGGTGGGCGTGTACTCCTACTACGACGACCCGGACGCGGCGACCGACTTCGAGAGCCGCAACGTGCTGTACCACTACGGTCCGGAGAAGCTCGTCATCGGGAAGTTCTGCGCGCTGGGCACCGGCGTGCGGTTCATCATGAACGGCGCGAACCACCGCATGGACGGCCCCTCGACCTTCCCCTTCCCCATCATGGGCGGCGGCTGGGCCGAGCACTTCGACCTGATCACCCGCCTCCCGGGCCGCGGGGACACCGTCGTCGGGCACGACGTCTGGTTCGGCCACGGCGTCACCGTCATGCCGGGGGTCCGGATCGGCCACGGCGCGATCATCGCCGCCGGTTCCGTCGTCGTCGACGACGTCCCCGACTACGGCATCGTCGGCGGCAATCCGGCGCGGCTGATCCGCCTCCGCCACAGCGGGCCGGACATCGCGCGGCTGCTGGCGGTGGCCTGGTGGGACTGGCCCGACGAGCACCTGACCCGGCACCTGCGGACCGTCATGTCCGGCAGCATCGACGACCTGGAGGCCGCCGCCCCGGGCGCCTCGGACGAGCGCCGGCAGAGCGGGACCTGACGGTCCCTCCCCGCTGTTCCCCCGCCCCGCGTACGGCAGGCGCCCGCGGGTGGTTCGTCGCACCCCCTACCCATCAACTGTGACATGTGAAATATTACCCGCGCTTCCTCCAGCCTTCCCGACCCAGTGAAAGGCCGTCACGTTGCGCAGACTCGCCGTGGTGGGAGCCGCGATATCGTTCGCGCTCCTCGCCACCCCCGCGCTCGCCGCCACCGCGCCGCCACCCCGGCCGGCCCCTTCCGCGCCGTCCACCGGGCCGGCCCAGCACGCCGAGCACGCCCCCGCTCCCCCACCCGCACCCCTGGAGCTCCAGCGGCAGGCCCTGCGCCGGCAGGCACTGGAACAGGTCGCCGCCGGCGGTCCCGCCGGTCTGCGGGCAGAGGCCGACGGAACGCTCCCGCGACGGGCCCAGGTCGGCAAGCGGTACGTCGAACTCGCCCAGGAGCGCAAGGACAAGGTCTTCGTCATCCTGGCCGAGTTCGGCGACCGGGTGGACACCACCACCGAGTTCGAGGGCAAGCCCCGCTTCGGCGGCACCCCCGGCCCCCGCCACGACACCATCCCGAAGCCCGCCCCCGACGACAACCACACCCTGTGGCGCAAGGACTTCGACCGGGCCTCCTACGAGCGGCAGTTCTTCTCCACGGAGACCGAGTCCGCGTCCCTGCGCGCCTACTACCGGCTCCAGTCCTCCGGCCGGTACGACATGGACGGCTACGTCTCCGACTGGGTCCGCCTGCCCTGGAACGAGGCCCGCTACGGCACCGACAACTGCTCGGAGCCCGGCCAGTGCCGCACCAACTGGGACATGATCCGCGACGCCACCGCCGCCTGGTACGACGCCGAGCGCGCCAAGGGCCGTACGCCCGAGCAGATCAAGGCGCAGCTCGCCGCATACGACGTGTGGGACCGCTACGACGCCGACCACGACGGGAACTTCGACGAGCCGGACGGCTACCTCGACCACCTGGTCGTCGTGCACGCCGGCAAGGACCAGACCTGGGGCGGCGGCGCCCAGGGCAAGGACGCGGTCTGGGCGCACCGCTGGTTCGCGTACTGGAACCAGGCCGGCAGTGCGGGGCCCGAGGGGAACAAGGCCGGCGGCACCCCCGTCGGCGACTCCGGCATCTGGGCCGGCGACTACCTCACCGCGGGCGAGAACAGCGGGGCGGGGCTCTTCGCCCACGAGTTCGGCCACGACCTGGGGCTGCCGGACCTGTACAGCTCGGACGGCGACAACGGCGTCAACTTCTGGTCGCTGATGTCCTCGGGCTCGTACCTGGCGAAGGGCCGCAACACCACCGGCGCCTTCCCGGGCGACCTCGACCCGTGGAGCAAGCTCCAGCTGGGCTGGCTGGAGTACACGGAGGCCGACGCGGGCCGCAGGACGCGGGCCGTGCTGGGGGTGTCGGGCTACAACACCGAGGACCCGCAGGCCCTGCTGGTGCACCTGCCGCCGTCGGAGACGCGGACCGAGCTGACCGACCCGTACGAGGGCGGCAGCCAGTGGTGGAGCGGCACCGGCGACCTCATGGACAACACCCTGTCCCGGACGGTCGACCTCGCCGGCACGGCCGGGCCCGCCCGGCTGGACGCCCGCGTCTGGTACGACATCGAGCAGGACTTCGACTTCCTGACGGTGGAGGCCTCCACGGACGGCGGCGCCTCCTGGGCGGTCCTGCCCGGCACGGTGAACGGAGCCGCGATCCCGCCGAAGGGCGTGTCCGGGACGTCGGGCGGCTGGGCGGAGATCGGTGTTCCGCTGGACCGGTTCGCGGGGCACGGCGTCCAGCTGCGGCTGCGCGTGACGTCCGACGGCAACACCCACGGCAAGGGCGTCACCTTCGACGACATCCGGATCACCGCCGACGGCGGCGCCCGCGAGCTGCTGCGCGACGGGGCGGAGCAGGGCGCGAACGGCTGGAACGCGGTCAAGTGGTCGCGCACGGAGGGCCGTACGGGCAGCGAGCGGCACCCACGCGCCTACCTGGTCGAGAACCGCCGCTACACCGGCTACGGCAAGCAGCTGCGGACCGGGCCGTACAACTTCGGGTTCACCGGCGACCAGGTGGAGTTCTACCCGTACCAGCAGGGGGTGCTGATCTGGCTGTGGGACACCGCCTACAGCGACAACACCACCAAGGCCCACCCGGGGGCCGGGCTGCTGCTGCCCGTCGACGCGCGCCCGGAGCCGCTGCGGCACGGGGACGGCTCACTGCTGAACGCCCGCGCACAGACCTTCGACGCGCCGTTCTCGCTGCGGGCGAGCGACCGGATCGTCCTGCACCGGGCGGGCACGGCCACGGTGGTCCCGTCACGGCCGGGCGTACCCGTCTTCGACGACCGCCGCGGCTCGTACTGGAACCCCGAACTCCCGCAGGTCGGGGTCAAGGTCCCGGACACCGGGACGCGGATCGCGGTGGTCAAGGAGGCCTCGGGCGGCGCGCTCACCACGGTCCAGGTCAGCCCGTCCCCGTAAGCGGCCCGGCACGGATGCGCGTGCGGGCCGTCCGCCCCCCGGTGGGTGGGGCGGACGGCCCGCACGCGTACGTGGAGCTTGAGCGCGCTCAGGTGCTCAGCAGACGGTTGAAGAAGGAGCGGTAGCGCTGGAGGGCGAGGCGGAGGTCCTCGGTGGCGACCTCACCGCCGCGGCTCCACTGCTGCTCCAGGTCCTCCTTGTGGGAGGCGAACGTACCGGCCAGGTGCTGCATGACGGCCGCGACCAGGCCGTCCGCGGCGCGGACGGACTCCTTGGGGTCGTCGACGAAGTCCCCCTGGATCCTGCTCCACTCGTCGCGGAAGCCCGCGGCCTCGGCCTCCGGCATCAGGGGCGTCTCGTCCGGTTCCGCGGTTCCGGCTCCGGCCGTGTCCGCTTCCGCCCCGGCCTCCCGGCCCTCCCGGCCCTCCCGGGGCTCGCGGTCCTCCCGGTCCGCTTCGGCCGTGGAGTCCGTTCCCGCCGACGCCGCCGTCAGGCCGCTCGTGTCCGCCGGGTCCGGGCGGCCGCCGTCCTCCCGGAGGTCCGGCCGTGCGCCGGTGCCGCTCCCGTCGTCCACCGGGATCGCATCGCCCGGGTAGGCGGGCCTGTCCTCGGTGGTCTCCTCGGTGTCGGGGTCGGCGTCCATCCGCGGGCGGGCGAGTTCTTCGGTGGTCAGCCCCTCGCGGGGGGCGGTGGTCTCGTCGTGCTTCATGTCTCCTCCGTCCGGCTGCCCGCGCCCGAGGGCGCCGCCAGGAGTTCGTCGAACAGGGCGCGGTAGTGCACCATCGCCCCGCGCAGCTCCTCGGTGGTGGCGTGCCCGCCGTTGCGGGCCCGGACGTCGTGGGCGTCGCGGTAGTGCTCGATGGTGCGGCCGTGCTCGACGGACAGGTCCTGGAGCTGCTGCTCGTAGCCCTCCGTGGGGTAGCCGCGCTCGCGCATGAGGCGGGTGACCAGGGAGTCGGCCTCGGAGACCGCGCTCTCGGGCCGGTCGACGAAGCGCTCCTGCACGCGGCTCCAGTCCTCGGCGTACTGCTGCCTCAGGTCCGGCGGCAGCTCCCGTATCTGCAGGGCGTCGTGCCGCCGTTCGCGGCTGCGCAGTTCGCGGTCGGCCGGGAGTCGTCCGCCCGCTTCCTCGACGGTGCGCTCGTACTCGGGTCCGAAGCGGTGCTTGAGGTGGCGCCGCCTCGACACCGCCCACAGTCCGACACCGATCAGGACGAGCACGATGACGCACGGGACGATGATGGCGACGAGGGTTTCTGTTGACATCTCGGCCTCCAGGGCCATCCGTGGGAGCTGGCCCGCGCCTGCCCCCGTCTCCTGCGCTCAAACTCCGCGCCCGCGGGATCAGGGCCCGGGCGGACCGTAGTAGCGGCCCAGGCGGGCGTGGTAGCCCTGGTCGCCGAGGTGCTCGTCCCCGTCGAACTCGGGCGCGTTCTTGATCTGTTCCTTGGTGCGCTCCACGTAGACCTTCTCGTCCTCCACGTCGATCCCGCTGACGGTGCCCGCGGGGATGAGGACTTCCCGGCCGAAGATCCACGGGCCGGTGTCGACGACGAGGTACGCGGATCCGACCTCGTCGGAATGCTTGTCGACCTTCCCGATGGCGCCGTCGGTGGCCTCCACCTTGAAGCCGGTCAGGTCCACGCCCGGAAGTCGGGCGACGGTCACGCGATAGGCCCACATCTGCGTCATGGCCATCCACTCCATCGATCGTCAGGATCGTCGTGTCACAGCTCCCTCAGGGCGGGGAGGAGGTCCGTCCGGGCCCAGTCGAGGAAGGGCTGCTGGTGCGCGCCGCCGATCTGGACGAGGGCGACCTCGTCGAACCCCGCGTCCACGTACGGCCGGACCGCCGCGGTGAACGCCTCGACGTCCGTCCCGCAGGGGATGGCCTTCGCCAGGTCCTCGGGCCGCACCGCCTCCGCCGCCCTGGTGAACCCGGCGGGGCCGCGCAGTTCGGCGTTGACCGGCCAGCCCGTCTGCGACCAGCGGAACTGCTCGTGTGCGCGGGCCACGGCGACATCGCGGTCGGCGTCATGGCAGACGGGCACCTGGCCGACGCGCGGTTTGCCCGCGCCGCCGTGCCGGTCGAAGGCGTCCAGCAGTTCCCGCTTCGGCTCGATCGCGATGACCAGGTCCGCGAGGCGGCCGGCGACGGCGCAGGAGCGGGGGCCGGACACCGCGATCCCGATCGGCGGGGGCGGGTCGGGCAGGTCCCACAGCCGGGCGTGGTCCACGTGGAAGTGCGGGCCGTCGTGGTCGACGGTCTCACCGGCCAGCAGCCGGCGGATGACGGCCGCGGCCTCCTCCAGGCGGTCGATCCTGACCCGGGGGGCGGGCCAGCCGGCGCCGACGACGTGCTCGTTGAGGTTCTCGCCCGAGCCGAGGCCGAGACGGAACCGCCCCTGCGACAGCAGTTGCACCGTCGCCGCCTTCTGGGCGACGACGGCCGGGTGGTAGCGGTACGTCGGGCAGGTCACGTACGTCATCAGCGGGATGCGCTCGGTGGCCTGCGCGGCGGCGCCGAGGACGCTCCACGCGTACGGCGCGTGCCCCTGCTCGTCGAGCCAGGGGAAGAAGTGGTCGGAGATGACGGAGAAGTCGAACCCGGCCTCCTCGGCGCCCACCAGGTGCTCGACGAGGGCGCGGGGACCGGCCTGTTCGGTCATCATCGTGTATCCGATGCGCACCATGCGCGGCGTCTGACCCCTCCGGCCGGATCCAAACCCGGACGGCCCGGCGCCCGCTCCGGCGCGCCCGGCGCCCGGTCCGCCGGCCGGGACACGCCCGGGCACCCGGGATACCGTCGAGGGGTGGACGGTGCGCGGGCCGAGGGGCACGGTGCGCTCGCGAGGGCGCTGCGCCGGAGCCATCACATCGGCCCCGGCGAGGTGACCGGGCTGATCGTGGACGCGGGCCGGGAACTGGGCCTGTCCGGGGTCCGGGTCCTGCTCGCCGACGTCCAGCAGCGCCGTCTGGTGCCCGTGACCGGCGGGACGCCCCTGGACATCGACGGCTCCCTCGCCGGCCTGGCGTACCGGACCCAGCGGGTCCAGCGCGAGTCGGGCGGCGCACAGGGCTGCTGGATCCCCATGGCCGACGGGATCGAGCGGCTCGGCGTGCTGTACGCCGCCCCCGGCGCGCCCGGGTCCCGGGCCGGCGCCGAGGAACGGGCGGAGGCCCTGGCCACGCTCGCCACGCTCCTGGTGGTCTCCAAGAGCACGCACGACGACGGTCTGATCACGGCCGTCCGCAGCCGCCCGATGACGCACCAGGCCGAACTGCTGTGGGCCTTCCTGCCGCCACGGACCATCGGAAGCCCGCGGGTCACCTCCAGCGCGGTCCTCGAACCGGCCTACGACATCGGCGGGGACGCCTTCGACCACAGCTTCGACGGCAGCGTGCTGCAACTGGCCGTCCTGGACGCGATGGGCCACGACCTAGCCTCCGGCGCGGCGAGCGCCATCGCGCTGGCGGCCTGCCGCGCGGCCCGGCGCGACGGGACCGCGGTGTCCGGCGGCACCGGCGTCGCGGCCCTGGCCGGGGTCGCCCTGCGCATCGAGGACGCGCTGGTCCGGTGGATCCCGGACCGGCTGCTGACCGGCGTCCTGGCCCGCCTGGACACCGTCACGGGACGGCTGACGTGGGTGAACTGCGGGCATCCGCCGCCCCTGCTGATCCGCGACGGCCGGGTCGTCCCGCGGGCCCTCGAACGTGCGGCGCAGCTCCCGCTCGGCCTGGGTGCGTACGGGGAGGAGCGCGAGCCGGCGGGGTACACCGTGCGGCTGCAGCCGGGCGACCGCGTGCTCGTCCACACCGACGGCGTCACCGAGGCCCGCTCCCCACGAGGAGAGACCTTCGGGGAGGAGCGGCTCACCGACATCGTCGTACGGTCCATGGCGGCCGGCGAGGCGGCGCCCGAGGCGCTGCGGCGGCTCGTGCTGAGCCTCCTCGACCACCAGGGTCACGAGCTGCGCGACGACGCGACCATCCTCCTCACGGAATGGCACCCGCCGCACTGACCGTGCGCCGCCCGCCGTGGGGTTTTCGCCGGATGGGCGGGGGCAGGCGCCCGGGCGGACGGTCCCGCGCCCGCGGCAGCGCCTGCGGCCGCGGTCGCGGCGGACACCACGCGAAGAGCGGACACCACGCGAAGAGGAGACCCCCATGAAGGAACGCTCCGACCTCCACGAGGGCCGGCTGCTCGCCGTCTACCTCAACGACCACCTCACCGGCGCCACCGCCGGGCTGTCGCTGATCCGGCGGATGGTCCGGCACCACCGCGGGAGCGAGCTCGGACCGCAGCTGGAGCGGCTGGCCGGACAGATCGCCGAGGACCGGGACAGCCTGCGCGAGATCATGACCGCCCTCGACATCCCCGCGATGCACGCGCGCGCCGTGCTCGGCCGGTTCGGCGAGATGGCGGGCCGCCTGAAGCTCAACGGGCGGCTCGTGTCCCGCTCGCCGCTCAGCGACGTCATGGAGCTGGAGCTGCTGCGGCTCGGGGTGGAGGGCAAGGCCGCGGCGTGGCGTTCCCTCCAGTCGCTCGCCTCCGCCGACGCGCGGCTCGACCGCGCCTGCATCGACCGGCTGCTGGAGCGCGCCCAGCGGCAGTCAGGACTGCTGGAGACCTTGCGCACGGCCGCGTCCGACCGGGTCTTCGCCCCTTCCGTACGGCGTACCGGGACCCGGGTACCGGCAGGTTCCGCCGCGGCCGGAAGGGCGGTGTGACGGCCATGAAGGTCGTGGTGACGGGCGCCACCGGCAACGCGGGCACCAGTGTCGTACGGGCGCTGGCCGCCGACCCGGCGGTGACCGAGGTGATCGGCCTCGCCCGCCGGGTCCCCCGCCGGTACGAGGTGCCCGGGGTGCGGTGGGTCGCGGGGAACGTGGATCCCGGCGGGAGCGATCTCGTCGGGCTGTTCGCGCGGGACGGGGCGGACGGGGTCGCGGTCGTGCACCTCGCGTGGAAGTTCCAGCCGACGCACGACCCGCTGGAAACCTGGCACACGAACGTCCTGGGCGGCGTCCGGGTCTTCGAGGCGTGCGCCCGGGCCCGGGTCGACGCCCTCGTGTACGCCTCGTCCGTGGGCGCGTACTCCCCCGGTCCGGCGGACGGCAGCCGGGTCGACGAGACCTGGCCGACGCACGGCTGGCCGGGCGCCGCCTACACGCGGGAGAAGGCGTACCTGGAGCGGTACCTCGACGGCTTCGAGGCAGCCCACCAGTCGATGCGGGTGGTGCGGATGCGGCCGGCGTTCCTGTTCAAGGAGACCTCGGCCTCGGAGCAGCGGCGGATCTTCGCCGGGCCGCTGCTGCCGTGGAAGCTGGTCCGGCCGGGCCTGGTGCCGGTGCTGCCCGACGTGGGTGGCCTCAGGTTCCAGGCCCTGCACACCGACGACGCCGCCGAGGCCTACCGGGCGGCGGTGCTGCGGCCCGTACGCGGCCCGTTCAACCTGGCCGCGGAGCCGGTGCTGGACACCGCGTCGCTGGCCCGGCTGCTGCACGCCCGGACGCTGCCGCTGCCGGCCGGCGCGGCCCGGGCCGCGCTGGCGGCGGCCTGGCGGATGCGCCTGGTGCCGGCCGCGCCGGGGCTGCTGGACGCCGTACTGCGGCTTCCGCTGCTGTACGCGGACCGGGCCCGGCTGGAGCTCGACTGGACCCCCGCCCGGACCGCCGTCGAGGCGATGGCCGCCTTCCTGGAGGGCCTGCAGAGCGGTCAGGGGCTCGACACCCCGCCCCTGGCCGGTGCGGCCGCGGGCCCGGCCGGGCTCCACCGGAGGTGAGGGGACATGACCGGGCGGGCCGCGCTGTTCGACGTCGACGGAACCCTCACGGACACCAACCACCTGCACGTGACCTGCTGGTGGGAGGCGCTGCGGCAGGCGGGGCACCGGGTGTCGATGCACGCGGTGCACCGGGCCGTGGGCCTGCCCGGCGAGGACCTCACGGCGCACCTCCTCGGTCCGGCCCCGACCGGCGACGACGGGGCGGCCGACGAGGGGACCGAGGGGGAGTACGAGCGGATCGGCGCCGCCCACGACGTGCTGTACGCCACCTGGTTCGACCGGCTGGCCGCCCTGGACGGCGCCGCGGGCCTGTTGCGGCGGCTCGCCACGGACGGCTGGCGAGTCGTACTGGTCACCTCGGCCTCCGGCGCCGAGCTGGGCGCGCTGCGCCGGGCCCTCGACGCCGACGACGCGATCACCGCGTGGACCAGCGCGGACGACGTGGAGCACGGCAAACCCCACCCCGAGCCGGTCCGCGACGGCCTGGAGCTGGCGGGGGCGGAACCCGGCCGGTCCGTGTTCGTCGGGGACACCGTGTGGGACATGCACGCCGGCACCCGGGCCGGCGTGCCCTGCGTGGGCCTGCTGTCCGGCGGCATCCCCCGCGCGGACCTGCTGGCGGCGGGCGCCCTGGCCGTGTACGACGGCCCCCGGGACCTGCTGGACCGGCTCGGCGACAGCCCGTTCGCCCGGACGGCCCCCGGCTGAACGCCCGGGCCGGGAGGCCGCCGCCCCGGCAACGCCGCAGGCCCGCGCGCCTTCGGGACTGCCCCGCGGGTCCGGCCGATCGCGGTACGCGGTGCCGGCTCGCCAGCGGGCGCGCATCATGAACCTCATGAGAGTCCCCGTGCACGGGCGGGGTGACAGCACCCTCCCCTTGCTGCTCCACGGATACGCCTGGTTGCCCAACCGGCTCCGCGAGACGGCGGGCGCCCCGGTGCGGACCCACCTCCTGGGCCATCCGGCGATCGCCCTGCACGGGCCGCAGGCCGTGCAGTTCTTCTACGACGAGGAGAACGTCCGGCGGTCCGGCTCGATCCCGGAACCGGTCCTGGACACCCTGTTCGGCAGGGGCGCCGTGCACACCCTCGACGGTGCGGCCCACCGGGTCCGCAAGGCCCTGTTCCTTGCCCTGCTCAAGGACCCGGCCGGGGTCGAGGCACTCACCGAGGCCGTGGTCGCGCAGTGGCGGGAGGCCGTCGCCGGCGACGGGGGCGGGGCCGTGGTGCTCTTCGACACCGCGGCCGAGGCCCTCGCCGGGGCCGTGTGCGCATGGGTGGGGCTGGCGCCGACGGCCGAGCAGGCGCGGCTCATCGCCCACGACTGCGTGGCCATGGTCGACGGGTTCGCCAGCCCCGGGCTCCGGCACCTGCGCGCCCGACACTCCCGCACCCGCCAGGAGGCGGCCCTGGCCGCCCTGGTCACGGCGGTGCGGGACGGTCGGCAGCAGGTGCGTCCCGGGTCGGCCCTCGAGGCCGTCGCCGGCCACCGCGACGTCGACGGCCTCCCGGCGGACGAGCGGACCTGCGCGGTCGAACTGCTCAACATCATCCGGCCGACCGTCGCGATCACCTGGTTCATCACCTTCGCCGCGCACGCCCTGCACCGCCACCCGGACCTCGCCGAGGAGCTCCGCGCGGCGTCCGGCCGGCAGCTGCGGGACCTGAGCACCGCCTTCGCGCACGAGGTGCGGCGCTTCTACCCCTTCGTCCCGTTCGTCAGTGGGGTCGCGGCGCGCGACCTGACCTGGCAGGGCATCCGCATCGACCAGGGCACCATGGTCCTGCTGGACGTGTACGGGCACCACCACGACCCGGCGCTGTGGCACAACCCGTACCACTTCACGCCGGCCCGCTTCACCGCCGACCCCGACGCCGTGGACCGCCTCATCGCCCAGGGCGGCGGGGATCCCGCACTGGGGCACCGCTGCCCGGGCGAGGACATCACCGTCAGCGTCCTCGCGGCGTTCGTCGGCGAGCTGGCCCAGCTCGACCCCGAGGTCCCGGACCAGGACCTGACCATCCCGCTGTCCCGGATCCCCACCCGCCCGCACAGCGGCTTCGTCCTGCGCCTCTCCACCGCCACCGCGGACGCCTCCGCCGGCCCCGCCGCACGGCCCGGCCGCTGATCCCGCCGCCGCGGCCGCGGCCCGGCTGCGGGGTGGGCGGCGGCTGCGGGGAGACCCGTTGCCGCGTCGCGTGCAACAGTGGAATCGACGGCATGGCTTGGTGCACTCATGGACGAGACCGACCGGACGCTCGAACAACTGCTGGCGGGGCTGACCGCCGTACGCGACGGCAACCTCGACACGCGCCTGCCCGAGGACGTGGGCGGTCTGCCCGGCAAGATCGCCGTCGTCTACAACGGCATGGTGGCGCAGCTCTCGCTCGTGACCACCGAGGTCACCCGGGTGGCCGAGGAGGTCGGCGGCCAGGGGCTGCTCGGGGGCCAGGCCCGGGTGCCGCGGGCGGGCGGGGTGTGGCGGGAGCTGACGGCCGGTGTGAACAGCATGGCCGACAACCTGACCTCGCAGGTCCGCAACATCTCCCAGGTGGCCACGGCCGTGGCCCGCGGCGACCTCACCCAGAAGATCAGGGTCGACGCGCACGGGGAGATCCTGGAACTCATGGAGACCATCAACACGATGGTCGAGCGGTTGTCGTCGTTCGCCGAGGAGGTCACCCGGGTCGCGCGCGAGGTCGGTACGGAGGGCAAGCTGGGCGGCCAGGCCACCGTCCACGGGGTGTCCGGCACCTGGAAGGACCTGACGGACAACGTCAACTCGATGGCGGACAACCTGACCAACCAGGTCCGCAACATCGCCCAGGTCACCACGGCCGTGGCCCGCGGCGACCTCACCCGCAAGATCGACGTGGACGCCCGCGGGGAGATCCTGGCCCTGAAGACGACCATCAACACCATGGTCGACCAGCTCGGCTCGTTCGCCGCCGAGGTCACCCGCGTGGCGCGGGAAGTGGGCAGCGAGGGCAGGCTCGGCGGCCAGGCCGAGGTGGCGGACGTCTCCGGCACCTGGCGGCGGCTCACCGAGAACGTCAACGAGCTCGCGGGCAACCTGACCCGCCAGGTCCGCGCGATCGCCGAGGTCACCAGCGCCGTGGCCCGCGGCGACCTGACCCGGACGGTCGCGGTGGAGGCTCCCGGTGAGGTCGGGGAGCTGAAGGACAACATCAACTCGATGGTCGAGTCCCTGCGCGCCACCACACGGGCCAACGAGGAGAAGGACTGGCTGAAGACCAACCTCGCCCGGGTCTCCGGCGGCATCCAGGGGCGGCGCAGCCTGCCCACGGTGGCCGAGCTGATCATGCGCGAGGTGCCGCCGCTGGTGCGCGCCCAGTACGGGTGCTTCTTCCTCGTGCAGGACGGTGCCGACGGGCCCGAGCTCGTCGCCATCGCCTCGTACGGGCTGCCGGACGACGGGGCGGCCGGTGTGCGGCGGGTGCGCGTGGGCCAGTCCCTGGTCGGCCAGGCCGCCGCCGACGGCCGTACGCTCGTCGTGGAGGACCTGCCGGCCGGGTACGTGCGGATCGCGAGCGGTACCGGGGCCGCGGACCCGTCCACGCTGATCGTGCTGCCCATCGTGGTCGAGGGACAGGTCCTCGGTGCGCTCGAACTCGCCGCCGTCCGCCCGTTCGCGGCCCTGCACCGGGACTTCCTGGAGCAGTTCACGGAGCTGCTCGGGGCCAACGTCGGCGCTCTCGTCGCCAATGCCCGCACCGACGAGCTGCTGGGGCGGTCGCAGCAGCTGACCGCCGAACTCAGCGCCCGTTCCCATGAGTTGCAGGCACGCCAGCGCGAACTGCAGGACAGCAACGCGGAACTGAAGGAGAAGGCGGCCCTGCTGGCCGACCGGAACCGGGACATCGAGCGGAAGAACCTGCAGATCGAACAGGCCCGGCAGGAGCTGGAGGAGCGGGCCCGACAGCTGGCCCAGGCCTCCCTCTACAAGTCGGAGTTCCTGGCGAACATGAGCCACGAGCTGCGCACCCCGCTCAACAGCCTGCTCATCCTGGCCCAGTTGCTCGCGCAGAACGGCGAGGGCAACCTGACCGACAAGCAGGTGGACTACGCGACCGTCATCCACTCCGCGGGCTCGGACCTGCTCCAGCTCATCAACGACATCCTGGACCTGTCGAAGGTCGAGGCGGGCCGCATGGACGTGCACCGCGAACCCGTCTCGATCCAGCACGTCCTGGACTACGCCGACGCCACCTTCCGGCCCGTCGCGGACGAGCGGAACCTGCACTTCACCGTCAGCGCGGCGCCGCTGACCGGAGCCGGGCTGGTCACCGACGAGAGCCGGCTGCGCCAGGTGCTGCGCAACCTGTTGGCGAACGCCCTGAAGTTCACCGAGCAGGGCAGCGTCTCGCTGCGCGTCGAGCCCGCCGACCCGACGGAGACCCCCGCCGGGGTGCGGGGCGACGGGCCCGTACTGGCCTTCCGCGTCGCCGACACCGGCATCGGCATCCCCGCCGACCGGCTGGAGTCCGTCTTCGGGGCGTTCCAGCAGGGCCACAGCGGAACCGCCCGCGCGTACGGCGGCACCGGGCTCGGGCTCTCCATCAGCCGCGAGGTGGCCCGCCTCCTCGGCGGCACCATCACCGTCGACAGCCGCGTCGGCGAGGGCAGCCGCTTCACGTTCTACCTGCCGGAACGCGCCGGCCGGGCGGACAAGCCGGGTGCCGAGGCCGGCCGGGCCCTCACCACGGCCCGGGCGGCCCCGGCGGGCGACGGGGCCCGCCCGGAGGACCTGCGGGACCGGACGGTCCTCGTCGTCGACGACGACAGCCGCAACGTCTACGCCCTCACCGAGACCCTGAAGTCCGCCGGGCTCCAGGTGCTCACGGCCGACAACGGCACGGACGGCATCCGGCTGCTCGCCGAACGCCCCGAGGTGGACCTCGTGATCATGGACCTGATGATGGCGGGCCTCGACGGGTACGCGGCGACCCGCGCGATCCGGGGCATGTCCGGGCACGCGCACGTGCCCGTCGTCGTGGTCACCGCCAAGGCCATGCCCGAAGACCGTTCGGAGGCCATGGCCGCCGGCGCCTCCGACTACCTGACCAAACCGGTGGACCCGGACCTGCTGCTCACCACCGTGCGCACCTGGCTGGGCGCGGCGGCGGGGTCCTGACACGGATCGGGGGACGGACGGTATGGGCGTACCCGAGAGCGGACTGGCCTCGGCCGTCGCGGAGCTCACGGCCGAGCTCGCCGCCCTGCGCGCCGACCGGGCCCGGCGCCGGCTGCTCGACCTGGCGTCCGGGGTGCTGGCCGCGCAGCTGGGCCTGTCCCCGGCCGAGGCGGGCGACCACCTGCTGCGGCTGGCCGGGTCCTCCGGGCTGAGCGCCGTCGACCTGGCGGCGGACATCGTCAATGCGGTATCCGGGACGCCACCGGTCGGCTCCGGACCCGAGGCGGCAGCCATGGGGGCCGCGGACGCGGCTGCCGCCGGCGCCGCGGGACCGGCGGCCGCCGGTCCGGCGGGCCCCGGCACGCTGCCGGCCGTGCAGGCCCGGCGGATCCGGCGGAGCATCGCCGCAGCGCTCAGCTCCGACACCGCCTCCGAGGCCGCCACGGGCATGCTGGAGGACGGCCTGCACCGACTGGGCGTCGAGGAACTCTACCTGTGGCGGCGCACCCCGACCGACTGCCTGGAGCTCTCGGGCCGGGCCGGCGCCGACCCCCAGGAGGCCTCCCACTGGCGCTGGGTCCCGCCGGAGACCGGAGGCCCGCTGCACCGGGCGCTGGCCGACGCCCGGGCCCTGTGGTACCCGGAGGGGCCGGGCACGGCGGGGCGGCTGCCGGGCCCGGGGGCCGACGCGGCGCGGGCCGTGCTGCCGCTGGAGCGCGGGGACCGGGTGGTGGGCGTGGCCCTGGCCGTCTGGGCCGCGCCGGTCGACCTCGGCGCGGGCGTACGGGCGTCGGTGGAGGCCCTGTGCCGGCCGGCCGGACTGGTCCTGGACGAGGTCGGGGACGGCCCGGACGTGGCACCGCAGCTGGCGGCCCTGTTGGCGCAGCTCG
Source organism: Streptomyces sp. NPDC029014 (assembly GCF_055564695.1). NCBI lineage: Bacteria > Bacillati > Actinomycetota > Actinomycetes > Kitasatosporales > Streptomycetaceae > Streptomyces > Streptomyces sp. NPDC029014. The sequence goes on along the minus strand of NZ_JBVHVT010000014.1, from coordinate 30,864 downwards.
ACCACCCCGCCGTCGTCGTCCGCCTCGCCGCCGCCGGCGATGCTTCCTCCGAGGGCGGCGCGTCCCACACCGTGGACCACCTCAACCCGGCCGCCCTGCGCGAGAGGACGCTTCCGCCGTCCGCGGCCGGGCGGCCCGTCGCCCAGCTGTACCCGGGCGTCTACGAGGAGCTGATCGGCCTGGTCGCGCGGGCCGGCGCGGCCGGCGCCCCCCAGTACGCGGCCGCCCTGCCCGCTGCCCCGGACAGGGGCGCCGACCGGGCCGGGGCGAGCGGGCCGGCCATGGCCGAGGTCCGGGTGCTGCCGCTGGGCGGCAGCCGCGCGGTCGTGCTGTGGCGGGCGGGTGTCCGGCGCGGCCCACCGATCGCGCGGGCGCTGGAACGGCTGGAACGGCTGGCCGCCTTCGAGGACGACGCCGCCGGAGGCTCCCGGTGGAGCCCCTCGGTGTACCCGATCTTCGGGATCGACCCGGGCGAGCCGCCCGTGCCGCTGCGGGCGCTCGGTGCCCGGCTGCACCAGGAGGACACCGGCCGCCTCGACGCGCTGCTGGCCACGCTCGCCGACCGGCAGACCGGCGGCCAGACCCTGGTCCGGGTGTACCGCCCGGACGGCGGCGTCCGACACGTCCGGATCTCCGCCGAACCCGTCCTCGCGGGCACGGCCGTGGTCGCCATCACGGGCGTCTACCAGGACGTGTCCGCCCAGCACCACACCGAGCTCGCGCTCAGCGCCACCTTCGACCAGCTCTCCGCGGCGCAGGCCGACGCCCTCGTGCGCAGCCAGGTGGTGCTCCGGCTGCAGCAGACCATCGTCCCCGAGACCTCGGCCCTGCAGGCCGCGGCCGGGCTGGAGGTCGCGGCCCGCTACCGGCCCGCCGCCGTGGAGTACCGGGTCGGCGGCGACTGGTACGACGTGTTCCAGCTGCCCGGCGGGAGGGTGCTCGTCACCGTCGGGGACATCGCCGGGCACGGCATCGGCGCGGCCACCGCGATGGTCACGCTGCGCGGGGCGCTGCACGGGCTGGCGTTCACGGGCGGCTCCCCGGAAATGCTGATGCGCTGGCTGAACGAGGTCGCCTCGGGGACCCCGGACCATCCGACCGCGACCGCGGTGTGCGCGCTGTTCGACCCCGCGGACCGGTCGCTGCGCTGGGCGGGCGCCGGGCACCTGCCGCCGCTGCTGCTGCGCGGCGGACGGGCGCGTTTCCTGGAGGGTCCACCGAACGTGCTGCTGGGAGCTCTGCCGGGGGCCGCGTACGAGGAGACCACCAGCAGCCTGCGGGCCGGGGACACGCTGATGCTGTACACGGACGGGCTCGTCGAGCGCCGGCACACGGGGCTGGACGAGAGCCTGGCCGCCCTGCGGGCGGCGGCGGAGCGGTTGGGCGACGGGGGCGTGGAGGACCAGGCGGACCTGCTGCTGGCGTCGATCAGCGGGGACACGGACGACGACACCTGCCTGGTGGTCGTGCACGTGTCCTGAGGGTCGGGCGGGCCGCGCGGGCCGGGCGGGCCGCGCGGCCCCGGTGCGGCCCCCGATCAGGGTGCGGGCGGTTCCGACGCCGTGGGCGATCCGGGCCCGCCGGGGTCGTCGGCGCCGGCGGGCAGGGCCTCGGCGAGGTCCCGGTGGATGGCGAAGATTCCGTCCGCGCCGGTGAGGCGGAGCATCCGCGCCACCTGCCGGCCGAGCCCGGACAGCTCCACGCTCCCTCCGGCCGCCTCGGCCGCGAGCCTGGCCCGCAGCAGCATGTTCAGGCCGGTGGAGTCGCAGAAGGCCAGTCCTGCGCAGTCGATGACCAGCCGTACCGGGCCGCCGGCCGCGAGCGCGGCCTCCAGGGCGGCGCGCAGCGGCTCCGCCGTGTCGTGGTCGAGCTCTCCGGACAGCAGGAGGACGACGGCGCCGCCCACCGGCCGGACCTCGACCGCGAACTGGTCGCCGGAGCCCTCGCCGTGCGCTCGCTCCCGGCTTCCGGCCGCTGTCGACGCCATGGCACAACCTCCTGCCGCATTCGGCCCCCGAAGTCCCCGGTCTTCCGGCCCCTACCCGGTCCGTCCCGCCGCATGCCTCGGCACGGGGGCCGGTACGGGAGCGCGTCCGTACGGGCGGATCCACGCCGATCGGACCGTGGGCGTCGCGCGGGTAGGCGCCGGCCGACCGCGGCGGGAGCAGCCGGAGACAGCAGGCCAACTCCCTTCGGTTCTGGGGGCGGTGGCGGTGTCGGCTGCGGCCGGAGCATGGATACTTCCGGATGCACGCACCCCCACCGCACGTCTTCCCCTGAGAGGTCACGATGAGCGCAGCCGCCGCGCCCGTATCCACGCTGGACGGATGGCGCCGGGAGGAGTTCTCCTGGCGCGGCATCACGCACGACTGCTTCGAGCGCGGCGAGGGGCCCGGCGTGGTCCTGATGCCGGAGCTGCCCGGGATCACGCCGGAGGTGCTCGGCCTCGCGCAGCACCTGGTCGACAGCGGCTTCACGGTGGTGATGCCCTCGCTGTTCGGCACGCCGGGTGCACCCTCCGTGTCCGCGGGAGCGTTCGTGACCATTGCGCGGGCCTGTGTCTCCCGGGAGTTCCTGGCCTTCGCCACGAACGCCCACCGGCCCGTGACCGACTGGCTGCGGGCGCTGGCCCGCGACCTCGACGCGCGGACGCCGGGGACGGGGGTCGGTGTCATCGGGCTGTGCTTCACGGGCGGGTTCGCGCTGGCCGTGGCCGTGGACGACGCGGTCCTCGCCGCGGTGATGGGCCAGCCGTCGCTGCCCCTGCCGGTGACCGCGGCGCACCGTGCGGACCCGGGCCTGTCGCAGGAGGAGCTGGGCGACGTCACCCGGCGCATGCGGGACGACGGGCTGTGCGTGCTCGGCATGCGGTTCACGCAGGACGGGCTGGTCCCCGGGCAGCGTTTCGAGACCCTGCGCAACCGGCTCGGCGACGCCTTCGAGTACATCGAGCTGGACTCCCGCACCGGCAACCCCGGCGGCTTCGGCAGGAGCGCCCACTCGGTGCTGACCCGCGAGGTCCGGGAGACCCCCGGGCACCTCGCCCTGGCCGTCCGCGAGCGGACCGTGGCCTTCCTGCGCCGCCGGCTGGTCCCGGCCCCGACGGCCGGACCGGAAGCCGTCTGAGCGTCGACCCCCGCCCGGTCCCCGGGGTCGGACGGCCGGGCGGGGGGCGTTCAGGGAAGGTGTCTGCGACGCCCCCGGGTCGCTCAGGGGCGGAGCACCGCGCAGGTCGTCGTGCCGTGGGCGTAGAGCTTGCCGTCGAGGGCCCCGACGACCCGGGCCTCGGCGGTGGCGGTGGTGCGGCCCACGTGGAGGGCGCGTCCCTCGCAGCGCAGCGTCGGGGTGTCGGGCAGCACCGGGCGGATCATGTGCACGCCCAGTTGGACGGTGGTGTACGCGGCGCCGGCGGGCAGGCGCGTCATCACGGACGAGCCGAGGGCCGAGTCGAGGAGGGTGGCGAGGAAGCCGCCGTGCACGGTGCCCATCGGGTTGAGGAGGTGCTCGCCCGGATCCCCCTCGAAGACGGCCAGCCCCTCGCCGACCTCGGTCAGCCGGAAGCCGAGCGTGCTCATGATCGAGGCGGCGGGCAGGGTGCCCTCGAGGGCGGCCTCCAGGATCTCCAGCCCCGTCATGCCGAGGATCTCCGGTGTCGTCCCGGGGCGCGGCTGCCAGGTGTGCGTGCGGGTGCGGGAAGGCGTGCGGCCCACCGTTTCGTACGTGGTCATGAGCCGACCCTAGGAGCGGGGCAGCGGGTCCCGGGAGTGTCGGATCCGGCACCTTGTGCATCGAATCCGACAGGATGGCCGCCGCTAGGGTGAGGGGATGAAAGCAGCCGTACTCGTCCTCGACGGGGTGTTCGACTCCGGCGTCTCCGGGATCCTCGACGTGCTCCACACCGCGAACGCGCTGCGCGGGCACCTGGCCGGGGCGGCGCCGCCGCGGTTCGACATCCGCACGGTGGGGGTGCGGCGGCGGGTGCGCACGAGCCTCGGGCACCGGATCGACACCGAGGACGTCGCGGCGGCGCAGGACGCCGACATCCTCGTGCTGCCCGCGCTGATGGAGCGCCGCCCCCAGACGCTGGTGGAGCTGGTGGGCTCCCCGACGCACCGGGCCGCCCGCCGGGTCCTGGCCGAGGCCCGGGAGCGGCGCACACCGCTCGCGTCCTCCTGCACCGGCACCTTCCTGCTGGCCGAGTCCGGGGTCCTGGACGGGCTGCGGGCCACGACCAGCTGGTGGCTGGCCCCGGTGTTCCGGGAGCGCTACGCCCGGGTGGCCGTGGACGAGAGCCGCATGGTCACGACCAGCGACGGGGTCACCACGGCCGGGGCGGCGTTCAGCCACCTCGACCTGGCCCTGGCGATCGTGCGGATGCGCAGTCCCGCCCTCGCCGACCTGGTGCGCCACTACCTCGTCGTGGACGACCGGGCGTCGCAGGCCGCATACGCCATCCCCAGCGCCCTGGCCCGGCACGATCCGCTGGTCTCCGCGTTCGAGCAGTGGGTGCGCGCCCGGATCGGCGGGCCGCTGTCGATCGCGGAAGCCGCCCGCGACCTCGGCGTCAGCGAGCGCACCCTCCAGCGCACGGTGACCCGCACCCTCGGCTGCTCGCCGATCCGGCTGGTCCAGGACCTGCGGGTGGAGCAGGCCGAGCACCTGCTCCGCACGACGGCCCTGTCCCTGACGGCGGTGGCCCGCCGCGTCGGCTACGAGGGCCCGGGCCCCCTCCGCGCCCTGCTGCGCACCCGCCTGGGCCAGTCCCCGCGCAGCCTGCGCCCCTGAGGGGGTCAGCCCCTGCGGTGGCGCAGGCCGACGGCGGTCAGGGCCGCCGCCGCGAGGACGATCAGGGCGTCCAGGACGAGGACCGTGCGGACCCCGTCGAAGAGGGACGGGCCGGTGGTGGCGAGGACGCCGAGGAGCGGGATGCCGATGGTGAGGCCGACCTGCTGGGTGGTGGTGACGAGGCCGGTGGCCAGGCCCTGCTCCTCGTCCGGGACGCCGCTGGTGACGGTGAGCCCGTACGAGACGATCGCACCGAGGTGGAACATGCTGGCGATGGAGACTGCCGCGGTGGCGAGCAGGGCTCCCGAGTCGCTGCCGACGGCCAGGAGGCCGGCGGTGAACAGGCCCTGGCCGACCAGGGAGCCGACCAGGGTGCGGCGGGGGCCGAAGCGGCCGATGACCTTGGGTGCGTACGAGCCCGCCAGCGCCGAGGCGATGCCCTGGACACCGAAGACCAGACCGGTCCGGAAGGACGAGAGGCCGAGGATCTCCTGGAGGTAGAGGGTCAGGACGAAGACGACCGTCGACATCATGGAGAAGGTGACCAGGCCGGCGGCGTTGCCCCAGGCGACCGTGCGCCGGCGCAGCATCGGCAGCGAGACGAGCGGGGCCGCGGCCCGCGACTCGACGACGGCGAACGCGGTGAGGAGGACCATGCCTGCGACGAGCGTGGCCAGGACGTCGGCGCCGCCGAAGCCGCGCTGGGCGGCCGTGGAGAGGGCGTAGATCAGGGCGAGCAGACCGCCGGTGACGGTGACGGCACCCGGCACGTCGAGGCGGGGCCGCTCCGGGGTGCGCGACTCCGGCAGCAGGGCGGGGGCGAGCACCAGGACGATCAGCGCGGTGACGGCGAGCAGGGCCATCGTGGAGCGCCAGCCCAGGGTGTCGGTCATGACGCCGCCGAGGAGCATGCCGACGGTGAAGCCGAGGGAGAGCAGGGTGCCGGAGATGCCGAGTGCCTTGTCGCGCAGCGGGCCCTCGGGGAACGTCGTGGTCAGCAGGGACATGCCGGCCGGTACGACGGCCGCCGCGCCCAGGCCCTGCAGGGCGCGCCCGGCCAGGAAGGAGGCCGGGTCCCAGGCGAGGGTGGCGAGGAGGGAGGCGGCGCCGAAGAGGGCGAGGCCGGCGAGGAACAGCCGCTTGCGGCCGTACAGGTCGCCGATGCGGCCGAAGAGGAGCAGGAAGCCGCCGGAGGGCAGGGCGAACGCGGTGACCGCCCATTGCAGCGCGGCCTGGCTCAGGCCCAGGTCCCGGCCGAGGACGGGGAGGGCCACGTTCAGCACGGAGAAGTCGAGGGCCACCATGAACTGGGCGGCGCAGAGGACGAAGAGGACCAGCTTGGCCCGGCCCGTGAGGCGCGGCCCGCCGGCGGCCGCGGGGCCGGCGGCCGCGGGGCCGGCGGTCATGGGGGTGGTGCGGGTGGTGGGGGTGGAGGTGTCCGAGGGTGTGTCGATTGCCATGGGCACCACCCTCGTGGCGCGGGAATGCCCGTGGAGAGTGGGAACTTATCCTGTTGCTGGCACCACCAGGCAGCCGACAGGGGGAGTTCGTGGCCGCACCGATCGACAGGCACCGCCGTACCGAGTTGCGGGAGTTCCTGATGAGCCGGCGTGCCCGGATCACCCCGGCGCAGGCCGGCCTCCCGGACGGCGGGGCCCGGCGCCGGACCCCGGGGCTGCGCCGGGAGGAGGTCGCCGTGCTGGCGGGGGTGGGGGCGTCCTGGTACCAGTGGCTGGAGCAGGGCCGTGACATCACGGTGTCCCCGCAGGTCCTCGACGCGGTGGGACGGGTGCTGCAGTTGACGAGCGCCGAGCGCCGGCACCTGTACGTGCTGGCGGGCCTGAACCCGCCCGCCCAGGAGGTGGAGGCGGCGGACCGGAACATGTGCCACGGACTGCAACGGCTCATCGACGCGTGGATGCCGTTCCCGGCGCACATCATGGACGCGTACTGGAACACGGTCATGTACAACGACGCGGCCGCACTGGTGCTCGGCATGCGGCCCGAGATCGTGCAGAACTGCCTGATCGCCTTCTTCACCGACCCGATCTACCGGGCGCGTTCGAAGCAGTGGGAGGAGATCGCGTGCAGCGTGGTCGCCCAGTTCAGGGCGGCGTGCTCGGAACGCCCCGACGACGAGGGCTTCCTCGCGGTGGTGGAGGAGGCCCGGGAACTCAGCCCGGAGTTCACGGCGTTGTGGGAACGACGGGACGTCCGGCCCGGCGGCCTGCTGCGCAAGGAGATCGAACACCCCGCCGTGGGGGCGCTGTTCTTCGAGTCCACGCAACTCCGGGTGCCGGCCCGCCCGGACCTGGCGATCATCCTGCACACCCCGCTGCCCGCCACGCAGACGGCCGAGAAGCTGGAGTGGCTGACGTCCCCGGAGGGCCGCCGCGGATCCCTCCGCCCCGTCGCGGGCTGACCCCGCCCGAGGGCCCGGTGGCATACTCGCGGCATGCGCGAAGATCCGGTCGGGCTGGTGCGGCGCCTCGTCCGCGAGCGGGTTCCCGAGGCACTGGGCGTGGTCCTGGCCGGGTCCACGGCCGCGGGGCGGGCGACCGCGAGCAGCGATCTGGACGTGGCGGTGCTCCTCGGCGAAGGGGTCGCACCCGCCGGGAGGCGGTGCGGTACGAGGGACGGCTCGTGGAGTTGTTCCTGCACACCCGCGAGGGGCTGGCGGAGCTGTTCTCCGCGGACGCCGCCTCGCGACCACCACCGCGCCTGGACCGGCGGCGGCAAGTGGCTGCCGCGCCGGCTGCTGGCGGCCGACCCGCAGCTCGGCGGCGCGCTCCTCGAGGGCCACCGCCGCCTGTGCGCGTCAGGGGATCCGGCGGGCCTGGCCGAGGCGGCGACGGCGGTGCTCGCCCTCGTCGGCGGGCCGCTGCGGGAGGGCTACCGGCGGGAGTGGCGGGGCGTCATCGAGTCGGTCGGGGCCGGGACCGGGCCGAAGGAGGGGGTGGCGCGCCGCTGATCGGGCGCGGGTCAGCGCGGGGGGCGCTGGCCGTGCTCGAAGTAGGCCGTCAGGTCCTGGGGTGGCGGGTCGACGCGGCGCGGGGTTCCCCCGTCGCGCAGGGACTCCGTCGCCGCGCAGCCGGCGGCCACGGCCATGCGGGCCGCCACCGGCGAGGTATCCGTCGTACCGCCCTCGCGGACGAAGCGCAGGAACTCGTCGATGAGGAGGGTGTCGGCGCCTGCGTGCCCGCCGCCGTCGGCGGTCTGCGGGACGGCGAAGGCGGCGTCGGGTTCGGGTCGGTAGCCGGAGCGGCGGGCGTTCCACACCTTGACGGTGCTCCCCGGGCCGTCACCGAAGTTCTCCAACCGCCCGGCGTCCCCGATCACCGTGTAGTTGCGCCAGTAGTCCGGGGTGAAGTGGCACTGCTGGTAGGCGGCGAGGACCCCGCTCTCGAGGCGCAGGTTGACGAGGGAGACGTCCTCGACGTCGATGACCGGGTTCAGTGCGCGCTGGGTGTGCGGCGGCCAGTGGCCGTCCTCGGTGTACCAGTCGGGCGTCTTGGGTCGGCCCGGGGCGCGGCGGTGCGGGTTGGCGCCGTAGACCATCAGGTCGCCGAGGGCCTGGACGTCCTGGGCGTACGAGCCCGCCAACCAGTGCAGGACGTCGATGTCGTGGGCGGCCTTCTGGAGCAACAGGCCGTTGGTGCAGCGGCGTTCGGCGTGCCAGTCCTTGAAGTACCAGTCTCCGCCGTAGCCGACGAAGTGGCGCACCCACACGGTCTTGACCTCGCCGATGGCACCCCGGGCGATGAGGCCGCGCATCAGCCGGACCACCGGCATGTGCCGCATGTTGTGCCCGACGTACAGGCGGGTGCCGGTGGCGCGGGCCGTGTGCAGGATCTCGTCGCAGCGCTCCACGGAGATGTCGAGGGGTTTCTCGACGAAGACGGGTTTGCCGGCCCGCAGGGCCTGGCAGCCGAGCTCGGCGTGCGTGTGGTCGGGGGTCAGGACGAGCACGGCGTCGACGTCGGGATCGTCCAGGACCGCGCGGTGGCCGACGTGCGTCCGGGCGGTGGGGAAGGCGGCGGCCGCGGCCGCGCGGGCCCGGGGGTCCGGTTCGGCGACCGCGGTCACGGCCGCGCCGCGGCCGGGCCGGTGCGCGACCCGCGCGAGGCTGCCGCGCAGGCCGTAGCCGAGGACTCCGATGCGCAACTCCGTCATGGGCCGCTCCCCTTCGCCGGGCCTGGTCCGGTCGTCCGGTCGTCCGCTCGTCCGCTCGTCCGGTCGTCCGGTCGTCCGGTCGTGGCCCCCTGTACTTCCGGTCCCGATCCCTTCCCCTTCCGCGGGCACGGGCAACACCACGGACGGGGGGCTCGCGCGGATCGGGGAGGATGGGCGGATGGACACGGCAGAGTTGGAAGCGCGGGGCCGCCGGCTGGCCGGGGCGGGCGGTCGCAGGATCCTGGGGATCGCGGGCGCGCCCGGAGCGGGCAAGTCCACGTTGGCCGAACACCTCGCCCGGCGTCTCGGGCCGGGCCTCGCGGTGGTCGTCCCGATGGACGGGTTCCACCTGGCGCAGGCCGAGTTGGCGCGCCTGGGCCGGGCCGACCGCAAGGGGGCTCCGGACACCTTCGACGCGGCCGGGTACGCGGCCCTGCTGCGCCGGCTGCGGGACGGCGGCCCGGACGTGGTCTACGCTCCGGCCTTCGACCGGGCGCTGGAGGAGCCGGTGGCCGGGAGCGTCCCGGTCGGGCCCGGCGTACCGCTGGTGATCACCGAGGGGAACTACCTGCTGTACGGGGAGGGGCCGTGGGCGGCGGTGCGGCCGCTGCTCGACGAGGTGTGGTTCCTGGCCCCCGACGAGGGGCTGCGGGTGCGGCGGCTGGTGGACCGGCACGTGCGGCACGGCAAGGCGGAGGCGTACGCGCGGGAGTGGGTCGACCGCTCCGACGAGGCGAACGCCCGCCTGGTCGCGCCGGGCCGGTCCCGCGCCGACCTCGTGGTGGAGTGAGGCTGCCGGGCGGGGTCCGGGGCAGGTCGGGTCGGGGCGGGGCGTCGGGTCCGTGAAGTCGCCGTGGCGTGCGGCACGTTCTCGCGGCGCGGCCGCGTGCCTGACGGGTGATGTCGGTGGGCCGTGGCAGGATGCTCCTCGGTCACGGGGGCCTCGGGCCCGCGTGCACATGGTTTCGCGGATCTTGGGAGAGTAGTGCGCAAGGCGAAGTGGGCGGCCGCGGCGGCCGGTGTGATGCTGTTGGTCGCGGGTTGTGGCAGTGAGGGCGGTGCGGACCAGAGCAAGGGCGCCGACGCGCCCAAGTCGGGTTCCTCGGCCGCGGCTTCCGCCCCGGCGGCGGACAAGGGCTCGGGCGGGTCCCTGGACGCCGCGGCGGTGAAGAAGGAGATCGACACCGCGGCCACGGGCGCCGGCTATGCGCAGAAGGCCACCGAGGACGTCCCGCCGAACCTCAAGTCCTGCATGGTCTCGTGGGTCGCGGACACCAAGAAGGTCACCGATTCGAAGAAGTCCTACGACGACACGGTGGCCGCCCTGACCAAGGGCGGCTGGAAGGAAGCCCGGTCCATCGACCAGCAGGGAACGGTCGTCAAGTCGCTGGACAAGAGCGGCTGGACCGTGAAGGCGAGCCACGCCGGCAAGTCCGGTGCGCTGCTGGTCGTCCAGTTCGTCGCCACGGACAACGGCCCGACGTGTGCGAAGGCCTTCCAGGAAGACCTCGCCAAGAACAAGCAGTAGGGCGAACGGGCGGGGCGGCCCGGGTCCCGCGTGCCGCACGGGCGCGCGGCGGACCTGGACCGCCCGGCCTGTCAGTCGCCGGATCCGGTCTCGGGCTCGTCGGTCCAGGTGAAGGACTCGATGAGCCAGGATCCGGAGGCGGTGCCGAAGCGGAAGGTCTTGCGGCCCCACGCGGAGAAGGGGACGCCGTCCCGCACCCCCCACTTGAAGTACTGCCCGCTGCGGGTCGCGCGGCCGTCCGCCACCAGCGTCGTGGCGGCCACCTCGACCTCGGTGAAGTCGGTCAGCTCCGGCCCGTTGAGCAGCGCCTCGCGCGGCGCGAGGAAGGCGTCCACGGCCATCCGGTGGACGGATCCGTCGTCGGCCACCCGCTCGATCACCGCGTCGGGTGCGAGCACCGCGCGGACGGGGTCCAGGTCCACCGGGCCGCCCCCGCTGCGGGTGAACGCCGCGTAGAAGGCCGCCGTGAGCGCGTCGACGGCCTTCTCGTCGGCCGGCCGCGGACTGCCCCGGCGCCATTCGGCGGCCAGGACCGCGAACTGCGCGGTGCTGCGCCAGGCACCCTTCCGGTGGACGTCGTCGCGGGCGACGGCCTCCAGGCGCATGCCGACACGGCGCATCAGGGCCGCCGACGCCGTGTTCTGCACCACGCAGACGCCGAAGACCCGGTGCCATCCGAAGGTGCCGAAGGCCAGGTCGAGGGCGGCCGTGACGGCCTCCGTGGGGATCCCGGTGCCGTGCACGTCGGGGTGGAAGGCGAAGCCCACCTCGCCGGTCCGCGGGGCCCGCCCGTCCCGCTTGAGCAGGACCTCGCCGACGACCCGCCCCGGCCCGGTCTCCACGGCCAGGTCCAGCCAGTCGCCCGGCTCGGCGAGCGCCTCACCGGCGATCATCCGCTCCAGGGTCTGCCGGGTCCCCTCGCGCGTGTGCGGCTCGTGCGGGAGGTACCGGGCCACCTCGGGCAGGGACCGGTGGGCGTGGATCGCGTCGAGGTCGCCGGCCCGTACCGGGCGCAGGGCGAGCCGCCCGGTCCGTACGGGATAGTCGGGCGTCCCCGCCGGCGTCCCGTCGGTCGTGGTGCTCCGGTCGTTCTGGAGGTTCTGACTGGTCATCGGGCTCCCCTCATCCGTATGCCCGCATCCTGCCCCATGGGGGCGGACCGGGGGTACGGGGCGGGGGGTCAGTCGGGCGGCTCCTGCGGCCGCGGTTCCCGGGCGGGCTCCGGCGGCCCGGCGGGCGGACCGGGACGCTCCGGCGGCTCGTCCGAAGACGGGGGCAGGTCGGGGGTTTCGGGTGGTTCGGACGAGGGCGGTGAGCCCGGCGGCCGGGGCGGGACGTCCGGGACGTCCGGGACGTCGGGGTCCGACGGGGCAGGCTGCGCGTTCATGACGGCACTCCAGAGCAGGGGAACGGAACTCCCAGGGCCCGCGCCTGCCCCGAAGCCCCCGCGGCAAACCGAGCCCCCGCTCCCGGCCGCCCCTCAGGCGGGTCTGCGGCTGGCGGCGATCACCGTGGCGACGGCGAGGAGCAGTGCCGCGCACAGGGCGGATCCCCGGGGCGTGCTGCGGCCCTCGACCTCCGGCGCCACCCGCCGCCGCGGATCGTAGGCGACGCGCACCTCATCGCCGGCGGGTGCGGCCCGCCGGTCGTCCTTGAGCTCGGCCGGGTACCCGCCGGGGCAGTCCAGGGTGTGGCGGTGGACGGTCCGCGGCCCGGGGCCGCCCTCGCCGGACGACTGCTGGACGGTGCTGTCGACCGCCCGGACGACGCACAGGGCGACCTCGCTGCGCACCGCCGTCAGGTCGGCGGCGGCCACGGTCGCCAGCAGCGCCAGGGCCAGTGCGACCGCCCCGAAGAACCCGCGGGTGCCCGCGACGACCATCCAGTACACCGCGCAGGACACGGCGATCAGGGCTGCGCCGCCCGCCAGCGCGATACCGGCGGACGGCGCCGAGTCGGCCGTGAAGCACCAGTGGGCCCAGCCGTATGCGGTCCCGGCGCCGAGCAGCGGCACCACGGCCGCCGCCACCCACCTCCCCGACCGGGTCCCCCACTCCGACCCGGAACCCGACCCGGACCTCGCCCCGGACCCCACTGCGGCCATGGACACCACCCCCGCGAGGTCGGACGCCCGTTCCCGGGCCGGCGGTTGCCGTTCAGCTGCCGGAGCGCTGCCCGGTGCCGGGTGCGGCCCCGGCCCGCCAGGCGTCGACGGCCACGGCCGCAGCGCCCAGAGCAGCGAAGCCGAGGGCGGAGTAGAACAGCAGGCCGACGCCGGCGGCCCAGAAGAAGCCCGCCGCGCCCCAGTCGCCGGCGCCGCCGAAGAGGGCGAAGAGTCCGGTGACGAGCGTCGCCAGTACGGCCACGACGAACATCAGGGCCGCGCACAGCACCGGCAGCACGGCGGGCAGGAACCCCACCAGCAGCGTGTGCTCCTTGCCGCCGCCCAGGGCGAGGGCGTAGGCGGCCAGCGTGAGCAGGGCGCAGACAACGGTGTAGGTGCCGTTGGCCGCGCCCCACCGGACGATCTCCGGCAGGTCGCCGACGTCCGCCCCGCCGAACGCGTCCCGCAGGTTCGCGACGAGGACCGAGGCGAAGAAGTGGCAGGCGGCGAGCCATACGGCCTGGACGATGAGCACGGTCAGGGTCGTCAGCGCGGCGAACACCCTCCGGTCGACCGGGAGGCTCCCCACGTGCCGGACGCTGAACCGCCCCGCGGCCACGATGCCCCGGCCGGCCGTGCGGGCGGCCCGGTAGCCCTCCCTGCCGCCGACGTACCACATCCAGGCGGTGATGAGCGTGGTGACGACGGCGCCCGTGAGGCTGCCCGCGCCCGACCACGAGCCGACCAGGTCGCGTACGACCTCCCAGAGCTGGGGTGCGTCGGGCAGGGCGCCCGGGGTCTCGGCGAGGGCCGTCACCGTCATCGTCTCCCCACGGGAACCGGAACCGTCAAACACCGCTGTGCGCACCGAGGTCAGGGCCTCGAACCTGACAACACCTCGCGTTCTTGGGCGCCCCGGCAGGCACCGGAGCATACGTTTCGCAGATCCGGCGCCGCTAGGGGGGGCGCCCGTGCGAGGGGCGGAGCATGACGGAACAGCAGGCCGGGGCCGCGGTCCTGGATGCCGCGGACCTGACGGCGATCAGCGGGGCCGCTGCCCTCGTACGCTCCTCCGGGACCGTCACCCGGATGCTGCGCACGCTGGCGCCGGCCCTGGACGACGGCGAGCGGGAGTCCCTCGGCGCGTGGTGCGTGCCCGCGCACGCGGCCGTCCTCGTGTTCCCGCGGTCCGCGGCCGACGTGGTGGACGCGCTGGCCGGGCTCGGGCTGAAGGCGGGTGCACCGACGCCCAGTACGGTCGTACGGGACCGGCTGCGCGCCCGCTACGGGATCGCACCGGAGGCGCTGGAGGTGTCGATCGTGCGCGCCGCCGCCCCCACCGGGGAGGGGGAGTTGGGCGAGATCGAGGTCTTCTGCCTGCCCGTGCCGGAAGCGGACCCGGAATCCGTGCTGGACCCGGAGCCCGGCTCCGCCGGCGGTACGGCGGCGGACGGGACCGCCGCGTGCCTGCGCCACCTCGTGCGGCGGGAGCGGGCGGAACGCAACGAGGCGCACGTCGCGTTCCGGGTCACCTCCGCCGACGAGGTCGTCTTCGCGGGGCTGCGGCACCTGCTGGTCGAGCGGGCGGGCATGCGGCCCGACGGCGGCGGCTACAACCCGCACGAGGACGTCACCGTCCTGTACTTCCGCTCCGGCGCCGCCGGCGGATCACCGTACGGGCGGCTGGAGTTGCTCATGCCGGGCCACCGGACAGCAGCGCTCGCGGCGCACCGCCTGCAGGTACGGGACGAGCCCGCACGCGCGCTGCTGGAGCTGATGACGGGAGCCTGGCAGACCCAGGCCATCGCGGTCGGCGCCGAACTGGGCGTCTTCGACGCGCTCTCCGCCGATGCCGCGGGCCCCTCCACGGTGGCCGCCCTGGCCGGACGGGTCGGGGCCGACGCCGACGGTCTCGGGCGCCTCCTGCGCTACCTGGCGACGCTCGGGCTGCTGGTCGGCCCGTACGGACCGGACGGCGACACCTACGCCCTGACGGGGCTCGGCGAGCTGCTGCGCGAGGACGCCCCGCACTCGATGCGGCCCCTGGCCCTGATCTACGGCGGCCCGTTCTACGAGTCGTTCGGCCGCCTGCTGTACGCCGTGCGGACGGGCCGGGACGCGTTCCGGCACCACTTCGGCGCGCACCACTTCCCGTACTTCGCGCAGAACCCTCCGTGGGACACGGTCTTCGACCGGTCGATGCAGGCGAGTTCCCCCATGTTCGGGCCGGTCCCGGCGGTCGTCGACCGGCCCGGCGTCGACGTGGTCGTGGACGTGGCCGGCGGCAACGGCGAGCTGATGGCGCAGATCCTCGGCGCCGCGCCCCGGCTGCGCGGTGTGCTCCTGGAGCGGGAGCACGTGGTCGCCGCGGCGCGGGCCCGGCTGGAGCGGGCCGGAGTCGCGGACCGCTGCACCTTCCTCACCGGTGACTTCACCCGGTCCGTGCCCGGCGGCGGTGACGTCTACGTCCTGTCCCGGGTGCTGCACGACTGGGACGACGAGCGGTGCCTGGACATCCTGCGCAGGTGCGCGGACGCGATGCCCGCGGAGGCCGAACTGCTCGTCGTCGAACGGCTCCTGCCGACGGACGGCGCCGAGTCCCTGGCCGTGGCCTGGAACCTGCACATGCTGTGCAACGTCGGCGGCCGGGAGCGGACCCTCGACCACTACCGCGGGCTGCTCGCCGAGGCCGGTTTCGACCTCGTGGACACCCGGCCCCTGCCGCTCGACGGCTCCCTGCTGCGGGCCCGCCGCACCCCCGCCGCTTCCCTGCCCACCCCCGACCGTTCGGAGCACGCGTAAATGGCCATCCACCCCCGCGACTACCTGACCACCCCCGAGCCGGAAGGCCCCGACGGCTGGACGACCCCCGGACCCACCCTGCCGGAGTTGTTCGCGGCTGCGGTCACGGCCGGCGGCGACGCCACCGCCGTCGTCGCCGCGGACGCTGCCGGCACCCGGTCCTGGCAGGACTGGCGCACGGACTCCGACGCGTTCGCCCGGGCCCTGCAGGACCTCGGGATCCGGCCCGGTGACGTGGTGGCGGTCCAACTGCCCAACTCCTGGGAGTTCCTGGTGGCCCACGTGGGCATCGCCGCCGTCGGCGCGGTGTTGCTCCCCCTGCACAGCACGCTCGGCACCCGTGAGGTGACCGCCCTGCTGAAGCGCACCGCGGCGCGGGCCCTGCTGTTCCCGGCCGCCGGAGAGCCGCCCGCCCGGGCGGAGCTGCCCGGGCTGGAGTTCCTGGTCCCGGTGGGCCCCGACGCCCCGCGCGACGGCAGCGGGCCCGGGGCCGGCACGTACCAGGCGCTCGTACGGGAACGGCGCGGCCGCGCTCCGCACCCCGTCGAGGTCACCCCCGACATGCCGCTGGTGCTGATGCCGTCCTCCGGCACCACCTCCGCCCGCCCCAAGATCTGCATCCACACGCACGGCGGCCTGCTCGGCAACGCCACGGTCACCGCGGTCGGTGCCCGGTCGTCCGCCGAGGACACCCTCGTCAGCGGCAGCCCCTTCACCCACCTGTTCGGCCTGTTCTCCGTGCACCTCTCCCTCATCGCCGCCGGCCGGCAGGCGCTGCTGCCCCGCTGGGACGCCGACGCCTTCAGGGAGCTGGCGGCCGCGACCGGGGCGAGCGTGCTGTTCGCGGTGCCCGCCCAGCTGCGCGACCTGGTGGAGACGCCCGGGCCCGGACCGTCGGCCGCGCTGCGGGAGGTCCGGACGGGCGGAGCGGCCGTCCCCGCGACCCTGGTGGCCGGCGTGCGCCGGGTCCTGGGCGCCGCGACCGTCGTCCAGTGGGGCATGTCGGAGGTCGGGGCCGGTCTGAGCACCTCCCCCGACGACCCGCCCGGGGTCGCCGCCCACAGCATCGGCCGGCCCGTCGGCGAGGGCCGGGTCCGGGTCGTCGCCGAGGACGGCGCACCCTGCCCGGTCGGGGAGACGGGGGAGCTCCAGTTCCGGGGGCCGTCGCTGTTCCGCGGCTACCTCGCCGACCCGGAGGCCACCGCAGCGGCCCTGACCGCCGACGGCTGGCTGCGCACCGGCGACCTGGCGTGCCGGAACGAGGACGGGACGATCGGCTACCGCGGCCGGCAGGCGGAGCGGATCAACGTCGGCGGGCTGAAGTTCAGCGCGTCCGAGATCGAGGCGCTGCTCGCCGACCTGCCGCAGCTGGAGAACGCGGCGGTCACCGGACGGGCCGACGACAGGCTCGGCGAATTCCCGGTGCTGATAGCCCAGTTGAGGCCCGGGGCCCGGCTCACCCTGGAGGACGTACGGGCGCATCTCGCGGCCCGGGGTGTCGCCGCGTACAAGTGGCCGCTGGAACTCGTCGTCGTGGACGCCGTTCCCGTCACCCCCACGCGGAAGGTGGCCCGCGGTCGGCTGGCGGCGCTGCTGGCGCAGCCGGTGCGGGAGGCCGTGCCGGCCTGGGCGCAGCGGATCGCCGGCCTTCCCGAACGGGCCGCCCTGGACACGGCGCTGGCCCTGGTACGGGAGCAGGCGGCGGCAGCGGGCGGTGCCCGCCTGGCGCGGGCGGACACGGGGGTGAGCTTCCGCTCGGCCGGGCTCGACTCGCTGGGCGCGGTGCGCCTGGCGGCCGGGCTCGGGGAGCTCACGGGGCTGGCGCTGTCGACGACGGCCGTGTTCGACCATCCCACGCCCGGGCACCTCGCCCGGCACCTGGTCGGCCTCGCGACCGGGGCGGCGGGAGGCTCCTCCGGGTCGCCCGCGGCGGCCCCCGCCCCGGGCGGGGGCCGGGGCCCGGACACGGAAGGGGATGCGGACGCGGAAGCGGTGGCCGTGGTCGGCATCGGCTGCCGCTTCCCCGGCGGCATCGCCTCCCCGGAGGACCTGTGGCGGCTGCTGACCGCGGGCGACGAGACCGTGGGCCCCTTCCCGGCGGACCGCGGCTGGGACCTCGACCACCTCCACGACCCCGACCGCAGCCGGCCCGGGACCTCGTACGTGCGCCACGGCAGCTTCCTGGAGGGCGCCGCCGACTTCGACGCGGAGTTCTTCGGCCTGTCCCCCCGCGAGGCCCTGGCCATGGACCCGCAGCAGCGGCTGCTGATGGAGACCGCTTGGGAGGCGCTGGAACGGGCCGGTATCGCGCCCTCCGCGCTGCGCGACTCCCCCGCCGGGGTGTTCGTCGGGCTGATGTCCTCCGATTACGCGCCCCGCGTCCAGGAGGACCCCACCTTGTACGACGGGCTGCTGGTGACGGGCAACGCCTCCAGCGTGGCGGCCGGCCGGATCGCCTATACCCTCGGGCTGACCGGGCCGGCGCTCACCGTCGACACGGCCTGCTCCTCCTCCCTGGTCGCGCTGCACCTGGCCCGGCAGGCGCTGCTGCGGGGCGAGTGCTCGCTGGCGCTGGCCGGCGGGGCGACGGTGATGTCGACCCCGGCGTCGTTCGTGGAGTTCAGCCGGCAGGGCGCCCTCTCCCCGGACGGCCGCTGCCGGGCGTTCTCCGCCTCCGCGGACGGGGCCGGCTGGTCGGAGGGCTCCGGGATCCTCGTACTGGAGCGGCTGTCGGACGCCCGCCGGGCGGGACGGCCCGTCCTGGCCGTGCTGACGGGCTCGGCGGTCAACCAGGACGGGGCCAGCAACGGGCTGTCCGCGCCGAGCGGCCCGGCCCAGCGGGAGGTCGTCCGGCTGGCCCTGGCCGACGCGGGCCTCGCGCCGGCCGATGTGGACCTGATGGAGGCGCACGGCACGGGTACGCCGCTGGGCGACCGCATCGAGGCGGAGGCCCTGCTGTCCTCCTACGGCCGGGGCCGGGACGCGGAACGGCCGCTGTGGCTGGGCTCGCTCAAGTCGAACATCGGCCACACGCAGGCCGCGGCGGGGGTCGCCGGCGTCATCAAGGCCGTCCTGGCGCTGCGGCACGAAGAGATGCCGCGGTCCCTGCACGCCGAGGAGCCGACCCCGCACGTGAACTGGGCCGCGGGCGACGTACGGCTGCTCGACGCGCCCCGGCCGTGGCCCCGGCCCGCGGACGGCGGCCGGCGTGCGGTGGGCGTCTCGGCGTTCGGGATCAGCGGGACCAATGCGCACGTGATCGTGCAGGATCCGGCGGCCGAGGACACCGCGGCGACCGATCCGATGGCGACCCCGGCCCCGGTACCGGATCCGGCGGCGGCCGGAGCGGCGGTGCCGTGGGTCCTGGCCGCGAAGGGCCGGCCCGCGCTGCGCGATCTGGCCACCCGACTCGGGCAGGCGGCTCGTGGGGCCGATCCGGCACGGCTGGGCAGCGCCCTGGCCGTGCACCGCGCCCCGAACGACCCGGCTTTCCGGCGGCGTGCCGTCGTCGTCGCGGACGGGGCGGACCGGGCGGCACGGCTGCGCACCGGGCTGGCGGACCTGGCGGCCGGCCGGGAGAACCCCGACCTCGTCACGGGGGTGCCGCCGGCCGGGGAGAACGGCCGGACGGTGTTCGTCTTCCCGGGCCAGGGCTCCCAGTGGGAGGCCATGGGTGCGGAACTGCTGCGCGAGTCCCCCGTCTTCGCCGAGGCCGCGGCGGCCTGCGACGAGGCGTTCGCCCCGTACCTGGACTGGTCCGTCCTGGCGGTGCTGCGCGGCGACGCCGGTGCCCCGCCGTTGGCCCGGGTCGACGTCGCGCAGACGGCCCTGTTCACGATGATGGTGTCGCTGACGGCGCTGTGGCGCTCGTACGGGGTCGAACCGGACGCGGTGCTCGGCCACTCGCAGGGCGAGATCGCCGCGGCGTACGTGTCGGGAGCGCTGACGCTGCCGCAGGCCGCCCGGATCGTCGCCCTGCGCGTCCGCGCGGTGCGGGGGCTGCCCGCCGGGGCGATGGCCGCCGTGTCCCTGCCCGCGCCGGAGCTGGCGGCCCGGCTGGCCGGGCGGACCGGGCCGCAGCTGTCCGTCGCCGCGGAGAACGCCGCGCGCGCGTCCGTGGTCGCCGGGGACCCGGGTGCGGTCGACGCGCTGCTGGCGGAGCTGGCCGCGGAGGGGGTGCGGGCGCGCAGGGTGGCCGTGGACTACGCCTCGCACTGCGCGGCCGTGGAGCCCCTGGAGGCCGTACTGGCCGAGGACCTGGCCGGGACCCTGCCGGATGCGGTGTCGACACCGTTCCTGTCCACCGTCGACGGGTCCTGGCTCACCGGGCAGGAGCTGACGTCGGAGTACTGGTACCGCAACCTGCGCAACCCGGTGGCCTTCGCGCCCGCCGTGGCCACGCTGCTGGAGGCGGGCTTCCGGACCTTCGTCGAGGTCAGCCCGCACCCCGTCCTCACGTACGCGGTCCAGGAGACGGCGGAGCAGGTGGGCGTGCCCGCCCTGGCCACGGGCAGCCTGCGGCGCGGCGAGGGCGGCCTGCGGCGCCTGCTGCTGTCGGCCGCCGAGGCCTGGGTGCAGGGCGTCGGGGTCGACTGGGCGGCCGCGTCCGCGGGGTCCCTGCCGGTCCCGGCCGAGGTGCTGCCGACCGCCCCCTTCCAACGGCGGCGGTACTGGCTCTCCGTCCGGCCCGCGCCACGTCCGGCCGGGGCCGGCGACAGGTCCGGGGCCGCGCCGCCGGACGAGGTGGCGGCCGAGCCGCTCGACGCGGACGAACTGCTGCTCCTGGTGCAGGAGTCCGCGGCGGCGGTGCTCGGCTACGACGATGCGGACTCCGTGGACCCGGACCGGCCCTTCCTGGAGCTCGGCGCCGGCTCGATGGCCGCGGTGGAGCTCCGGGGAAGGCTCTCCCGCGCCCTGGACCTGGCCCTGCCCTCGACCGTGGTCTTCGACCACCCGACCGCGCGCGGGCTCGCCGGCCACCTGTGGGACAGACTCGACCGGTCCACCCCGCCGGAGGACGCCGTACCGGCGTCCGGTAAGGCCGCGGTGGCAGCCACCGGCGACCCGCGGCGGACCCCGGCAGCCGACCGGGTCCGGGCCCCGCACCCGGACCGGGTCCCCGGCGGTTCGCTCCCGCTCCCCGACGGGCTGTCGGAACTGTTCCGTCAGGCGTCGGCGGACGGCCGCGGTGCGGTGGCCCTGGACCTGCTGGGGACCGCTTCCCTGCTGCGGCCGTCCTTCACCTCGGCGGACGCGCCCGCCCGGGTGCAGCGGCCCGTACGGCTCGCCGTCGACGGTGACGGCAGTGGCCCCGCGCCCGCGTTGGTGTGCCTGCCGTCACTGGTGCCGACGGGAGGACCGCACGAATACACCCGGCTGGCCGCCGAGTTCGCGGGGCGGCGCAGCGTACTGGCGCTGCCACAGCCCGGGTTCGGCCCGGGCGAGGCGCTGCCCGCCGACCTCGGGGCGCTGGTGGACGTCCATCTCGGGGCGCTCGCGCAGCGCGCGGACGACGGGCCCGTGCTGCTGTGCGGGCACTCGTCCGGCGGGTGGATCGCATGGGCGGTCGCCGCGCAACTCGCCCGGCGGGGCGGCCGGGTCGCCGGGATCGTGTTGATCGACACCCCCTGGCACGAGGGGACCGCGCCGTCCGACGACCTGACGCTGCTCCTCGCCGAGGCCGAGCGCCGTCACCGCGCCACGGACGGGAACGGGGAGATCGGCACGAACCGGCTCACCGCCACGGGCGGCTACCTGCGGATCCTGCGCGGCTGGCGGCCCGAGGCGCTCGACGGGCCCGCGCCCGTCCTCCTGCTCCGCGCCCGGGAGCCGATCGGCCGACCCGTCGCCTGGCGGCTGCCGCACACGGTGCGCCGGGTGTCCGGGGACCACTTCACGATGATGGAGAACCACGCCGGGGAGATCGCGGCCGCGATCGACGCCTGGGAGCACGGCCGGTACGCGTACGCCGCGGCGGGCGCCGCCCCCGCGGACCAGTACCGGGACCATGACCGCACCGAGGAGAAGCAGGAGACCGCACGGTGATCGACCCCGACCTCCCGCAGCTGTTCGAGGACCCGGTCTTCGACGACTGCACCCCGCGATCGGCTCAGCCGTGGGTCGGCACGTACGAGCGGCTGCGCCACCTCCACGACCGGATCGGCTCGCCGGTGCCGCTGCTCGCCGGTGGGCCGGTGGAGCAGGAACGGCTGCGTTCACTGCTGGAGTTGACGGCCATGGCCGATCCGGCGCTGTTCCACGTCCTGTTCCTGCACCAGTGCATGACGATCGGGCCCGCTCTCGACTTCGGGGCCTCGGCCGGGGACGTGGCGGAGCTGGCCTCCGGGCGGTCGGTCGGAGCGGCCATGAACACCGAGGTGGGACTGGGCAGCAGCAGTGCCGCCATCCGCACCGAGGCCGTGTACGATCCGGCGGCGCGCGAGTTCGTGCTGACCTCGCCCGATGCGGCGGCGGCCAAGTACCCGCCCAACGTGGGCATGCCGGGGCTGCCCCGGCTCGCGGTGGTCAGTGCGCGGCTGCTGGTGTCGGGCACCGACCACGGCACCCACCTGTTCCTCGTGCCCCTGCGCAGCGGTGACGGCGGTCCGGCCGCCGGCATCACGATCACGCCCAGGCCGCGGACCTCGTTGCTCCCGCTGGACTACGCGGCCGTGCGGTTCGACGGGGTGCGCGTGCCGTACCACCGCTGGCTCGCCGACGGGGCGGCCGTGTCCGCGGCCGGGGAGTTCCACGATCCGCTGGGCGATCCCCGGCTCCGGACGGCCCGCAGCACCGGCTGGAGCCGCTTCGCGTGGGGTGCGGTCACGGCGGGGCTGGCGGCGGTGGCCCGGGCGGCCGTCGCCGTCGCGCTGCCGCACGCCGGGCGCCGGCGCACGGTGGACCGCTGGGGTTCCGTGGAGTACGCCCTGCACCGGCCCAACCAGCAGCGGCTGCTGTTCGGGGCGGCCGCGCGGGCCCTGGCGGCGACAGTGGTGGCCCGGCAGGTCACGGAGGTGAGCTGGCGGATACCGCCGGGCGGCGGCCGGGGCCGGGGGCTGCCCCCGGCGGTGATGGGCGAACTGGCGCAGGTGAAGGTGGCGGTGGACCGGCTGACCGACGAGGCGGTGGACCGCTGCCGGGCCGCCTGCGGGGCTGCCGGGTTCTTCTCGGAGAACCGGCTGATCGAGTACCAGGCGCTCACGACCGCGTTCCGTGCGGCGGGCGGCGACAACCAGTTGATGCTGCTCGACGCCGCATGGCACATGGTGACGGGGGACGCGTACGAGCCACCGGCCGCGCCGCGTCACGCGCCCGGGGACGGGGACGGGACCGAGCCGGACTGGCCGCTGCTGCTGGCGGCCCGGGAGCGGGCCCTGTACGAGCAGCTGGCGGCTGCCCTGCGCGGCGCGGCCGAAGCCGGGGAGGAGCCTTCCGCGGCGTGGCACGAGCACCTCGACGCGGCACAGGCGTTCGCAGAGGCCCACATGGCGCGGGTGACGCTGCAGGCGCTGGCCGCGCGGTGGCGGCCGGAGCCCGGCCGTGAGCCGGCCGGAGGGGCAAGGGGGACCGATCGGGACACCGGTGCGGAGGCCGGGGCGCTGACCGGGCTGCTCTACCGGCTGCTGGGTCTGGAGTTCGTACTGCCCCACGCCGACTGGTACGCGGCCGCCGGGCTGCTCTCCCCCGCGGCCGCGGCGGGTCTGGGCCGCGAGCTGACCGCGACGTGCCGGCGGCTCGTTCCGCACGCGGCGGCCGTGGTGGAGCTGCTGGAGGTGCCGTCCGCGGTGTTGAGGGGTCCGCTCGCCGGCGTGGACTACGTACGGGACCTGACGGAATGACGTGCTGCGCAGCCCGTGACCCGGAAGTGTCACTACGCTTCGTGTTTACCGCTCGTCATTCCGGTTACATCAGCAGGTGACAGGCAATCAGTATCGGGCGGAAGGCAGGAACATGACCCTTGTCACGGTGCTCATCCTCGTCGCGGTCCTCGGCTGCATCGCCCTCCTCGCGCTGGCGCCGCCGGCTCCGGTCCGGCGCAACCCCGGTCCGGAGGGGCCGGGCGTGGAACCTGCCCGGTTGAAGACGGTCCCCGGCCAGCGGGGAGTCCACCGCCGGGCGGGCTGAGCCGATTCCGCGGGCGGTCACGGGTGTTCGGTGGGGCGTGGGCGTGACGGAGCCCGGGAGTATGTCCAGCTCCCGGGCTCCTGCGTGCCACCCAATTGCGCACACCGGCGGCGTTTAAGAGTCGCGGATCATTCTGAGATCGACGTGTTCTACCTTTGAACTACCGTGCCACGGGAGAGGCACAGGAGGGACTTGAACCCCCGTCCGTCGATGGTCGTCCGCGCTCGGTCGATCCGGTGTTCGGCGGCGAATACTGAGACTGGAGCGAGAATCTGAGATTTACGGGGCGCGCCTCTACCACTTGGGCCACCCCGGCTCGTGTGCCGGGGGAGGGATTCGAACCCCCAACCGTTACCCCTCGGTCAGCTTCAACTTCAGCTTCAGCTTGCGCTTCACGCGCACCCTCCCCGCTCAAAAGGAGGGAGTCTGGAGGCTACCCGAACAGGTAGCCGAACACTGCATCGCCGACCCGCTGGTCGGTGACGTCGACGCCGTTGGCCTCCTCGCGGGCGAACTTGACGGCCTGCTGGAGCCTTTCCACCCGGTCCAGGAGCTCGTTCACCCGGCGGGCCGGAAGGGCGCCGGAGAACTTCACGGTCGTCCAGTACCCGACCGCGATGTCCTCGTAGTACACCTCGACCTGGGCCGGGTGCTTCTCCGTGGCCTCCGCCTTGACGTGGTTGCGCGGCACCTTCTTGGTGCGGATCGTGCGGACCGCGTCGGTCTTCCAGGAGTCCGTCGAGGGGTCGAGGGTCCAGGACTCCGAAGCATCCAGCACCGGCAGCTTCCTGACGAAGGTGTGCAGGTCGGTGAGCTGCTTCTCGAGGAAGAGCAGGTACGGGACCGGGACCTGGGGCAGCAGGACCGTTCCGTCGACCACGACGTCCGCGGCCGCCGTGCGGTTCGCCCAGTCCTTGGTCGCGGTGACGTCGAAGAGCCGCGTCAGGGTCGTCGCCGTCGCGCGCAGCACGTCCTCGGCCTTGACCTGGACCCGCGTGGACTCGGGCGGCAGCTGCTCGCCCTCCTCGTCCTTGGGCTGGTACGTACGCGCGATGCCGGCGAGCAGCGCGGGCTTCTGGACGTCGTGGTGGGCCTGGGTCAGTTCCTGGAGGGACTTGGACTTGACGCCCTTTTCAACGGCGATGATCTGATTCAACTTCGGCACGGGGGAAACCTAACAGCCCACCGGAACCGGTCACATGTCTTTTTTTCTCCGGATGCGGCCCGGCGCCCTCCCCCCGCCCCGGGAGGAGGCGGAGGGAGCGGCGGGGACGGGGCCGGGTCGGGGCGGGTTCAGGAGCCGGCGGTCGTGCGGTAGGTGACGACCTGGACGCCTGCCGGGCTGGTGGTGGAGGAGACCAGTTCCAGGGTGTGCAGGCCGCCGTCGGCCGGGAAGATGGACTTGCCGCCGCCGACGAGCACCGGCATGACCATGAGCCGGAGTTCGTCGACCAGGCC
Source organism: Streptomyces sp. NPDC029014 (assembly GCF_055564695.1). Taxonomy (NCBI): domain Bacteria; kingdom Bacillati; phylum Actinomycetota; class Actinomycetes; order Kitasatosporales; family Streptomycetaceae; genus Streptomyces; species Streptomyces sp. NPDC029014. Next base: position 5,890 of record NZ_JBVHVT010000014.1, on the reverse strand, counting down.
CTCGGCGATCAGGGCGCGCACGAGGGTGGGGCTGCCCATCACCAGCAGGTCCCCGCCGGCGCCTTCGCGGAGTGCACGGATCCGGCCGAGGGCCCCGCCACCTGCGACGAGAGAGGTGTTCTCCCAGGTCAGGTCCGCGTCCGTGAGGGTGTCCGACACCACGTACTTGGGGAGGGAGTTCAGCCGGTCGGCGAACGGGTCGCCGGCCCGCCCGGGCCAGGCCGCCGCCATGTTCTGCCAGGTGCGGCGGCCGTAGAGCAGCGCGTCGGCCTTGGAGACGGCGTCGGCGAAGGCGCCGCCGACGACCTCCGGGTCGAAGAAGGGGTGGGTCCAGCCGCCGTGGGCGAAGCCGCCGTCCCGGTCCTCTTCGGGGCCGCCGGGGGCCTGGACGACACCGTCGAGGCTGATGAACTCGCTGACCACGATGCGCATGGGACTCGCTCCTGTTGCTGTCGGTTTCCGTGGTGACACGGATAGGGACACCCGCGGCGGCGCGGAATCATCGCCCCGGCGCATGTGATCCCGGTCACACCGGTTGGAGTCGGGGGCGTTTGGCGATGCGGTCGGTACCGGAGGAACGGCCGCGTGCGCGCCGCAGCAGCCAGGGCCCGAGGAAGCCGGCGGCCCAGCGGAGTTCGGCGGCGGCCCTCTGCCGGCGGGTCGCGGACGGTGCGGGTGCCAGGGGACGGGTCCAGGAGTCGTCGCTGCCGGGGAGGGCGAGGGCCTGGGCGACGGCGGCGGCGATGCGCGCATGGCCGAGCGGGCTGGCGTGCAGTCGGTCCGGGCTCCACAGGCGGGGATCGGTGACCACGGGGTGGTGGGCGGTCTCGGCGACGGTGACGCCGTGGCGGCGGGCGGCCTCGCGGATCCGGTGGTTGAGGGCGGTGACCCGGGCCGCGAGCGGGCGGGCGAGCGGGGTGATCCGGGAGACGTCGGGGAAGGTCAGGGTGGCGACCCGGGCACCCTGGGCGGTGAGCGCGGCGAAGACGGCCTCCAGGTGACCGGCGACCTCGTCGGCGTCGAAGCGCGGCCGCAGCAGGTCGTTCATCCCGGCGACCACGGTGGCCAGGTCGGGGCGGAGCACGAGGGCGGGCGCGAGCTGCTCGGCCCGCACCTGGCCGGCGAGGCGGCCGCGGACCGCGAGGTTGGCGTACTGCAGGCCGGGGTGGTGGCGGTCCAGTTCCTCGGCGAGGCGGTCGGCCCAGCCGCGCAGGCCGGTGGCGTCGTCGCCGTCGCCGAGGCCTTCGGTCTGGCTGTCGCCGAGGGCGACGTACCGCGCGTACGGGAGTCCCCGGTGCGGCTGTCCGCGGTGCGGGTCAGTGCTGTCGGCGGGCACGGGCGGCCTCCCTCTCCTCCAGGACGGCGGCGGTCCGTTCGCACCACTGCTCGTTGGCCTGTTCGTAGGCGATGCCGGCCAGGCACGTCAGGTACGGGCCGACGCGCTCGCCGTGGCGCAGGAACTCCTCCTCGCTGCGGTCCCCGCGCATCTTCGCCAGCAGCTGCCCGAAGAGGGCGGTCTTGGCACGGGCGATCCCCGCACGTTCGGCGAGCTGGTCCAGGAGCGCCCCGGCGTCGACGTGGTCGGCGGCGTGGACCTTGACCACGAGGTCGTCGCGCATGAAGGAGGGCTTGGCGGCGGCCTCGGTGAACCGCTCCAGCTCGGCGAGCCCCGCACCGGTGACCGTGAACAGGCGCTTGTTCGGGCGGGTGTCCTGGACCACTTCCCGCCCGGCGACCAGGCCTTCCTTCTCCAGCCGGGCCAGCTCGGCGTAGAGCTGCTGGGGCAGGGCGTGCCAGAAGTTCGCGACGCCGACGCTGAAGGACTTGGCCAGCTGGTAGCCGCTCAGTTCCGCGTCGAGCAGCGCCGCCAGCACGGCGTGGCGCAAGGCCATGGGCCGCCTCCCGTCTCCTCGGTGCCGCCCTCTGGGCAGGGCCGCGCCCGCCATGATACTAGTCATGAATCTGATTACTCATATTTCTGAGTATCCGGGGCCGGGCCAGGACCGGGACCCGAGTACCGAGGAGCTGGAGGAGCCATGAACGCAGCCGATCGCTTCCGCACCGCCGTCGACGACCGCGACCTCGCCGCCGTGGAGGAGCTGTTCACCGAGGACGTCCGCCTGTTCAGCCCGGTGAAGTTCACGCCCTTCGAGGGCCGGCCGATGGTGCTGGGGCTCCTCGGGGTGCTGCTGCGGACCTTCGAGGACTTCCGCTACGTCGGCCGCTTCGACGGCGCCTCCGAGACCAGCACCGACGGCGCCGGGGCCCCGTCCGCGGTGCTGCTCTTCCGTGCGACCGTGAACGGCCGCGAGATCCACGGCATCGACCTGCTGCACTTCGCCGAGGACGGCCGGATCAAGGAGTTCACCGTCATGGTCCGGCCGCAGTCGGCCGTGCACACCCTGGGCGAGGCGGTGCTCGCCGGGCTGGTCGCGGACGGCCTGGTCCCGGGCTCGGCATGAGCCGACGGCGGCCGTCCGGCGCGCTCCGGCGGCCGGCCGCCGCCACCGGTTGAACGCCGCAACCAAGCCCGCGGAGCTGCCGGTTGCCCCGCGACACGGGGGCGCGGAGACTTGGATGCGTCGGACGCGTCCAACACGTCGGACGCGACAGTAGGCAGTACCCGCGGCGGGGGGCCGAGAGAGGGGGAGGCTGCGCCATGGCCTTCCACGCCTTCCACCACGCGCCCCGCGGCGGGGCGCGGCACGACGGGAGCGGTGGGGGCGGCCGGGTCCGTCCGCGGTTCTGGACGGAGGTCGTCCTCGGCGGTCTCGCCGCCCTGCTCTTCCTGGCCACCCTGATCCGGCCGGACTGGATCGAGCTGCTCTTCGATGTCGAGCCGGACGCCGGGAGCGGGGCGCTGGAGTGGGTGATCGTGGGCGTCACCGCCCTCGTCACCGTGCTGTGCGCGGTCGGCGCCCGGACCGAGTGGCGGCGGGCGCACCCGGTGGGCGCGCACGCCCCGAGGTAGGGCGGCGCCGTCCGCTTGCGCGCCTCCACGAGTCTTACGGAGGCCGCCGATCGGGCCGCGGGGCGCGGAAGTCGGCGACCGACCGGCCCGGTCGATGCACCGTCACCATCATGCGGCAGGATGGCCATCCGTTCCGGTTGCGTACACGCGTACGCCCGAACGGGCCTCCACGCACGACAAACTGACAGGTGGCAAGGTGACGACACACTCCATACGACGGCCGGCAGCACCCGTCGCCGCTCCCCCGGCCCGGCAGGCCACGGAGGGCGTCCGTTGAACCGGGACCTCGTCCTGCACGACTGGCTCGCGGCCGGCATCTCACTCGCCGCGGGCGCCCTGGCCGCCCTCCTCCTGCGTGCCGTCCTCAAGCGACTGGCCAAGCACGCCGAGCGGACGCGGTGGGCGGGCGACGACATCATCGTCGACGCCCTGCGCCCCGTCGCCCCGGGCGCGGCGCTCATCGCCGGCGCCGCGGTCGCCGGCAGCATGCTGCCCCTCACCACCAGGGTCTCGGGGCTGCTCAACCAGAGCCTGACGGCGCTGCTGGTGCTCATCGCCACGCTCAGCGTGGCCCGGGTCATCGCGGGCCTCGTCCAGTCCGTGGCGCAGTCGCGGACCGGGGTGGCCGGATCGGCCTCGATCTTCGTGAACATCACCCGGATCGTGGTGCTCGCGATGGGCTTCCTCGTCGCCCTCCAGACGATGGGCGTGTCCATCGCACCGCTCCTCACCGCCCTCGGCGTGGGCGGCCTCGCGGTCGCCCTGGCGCTCCAGGACACCCTCGCGAACCTGTTCGCGGGCGTGCACATCCTCGCCTCGAAGACGGTGCAGCCCGGCGAGTACATCCGCCTCAGCAGCGGGGAGGAGGGGTACGTGGTCGACATCAACTGGCGCAACACCGTGGTCCGCAACCTGTCGAAGAACCTCGTGATCATCCCGAACGCGCGGCTCGCGAAGACGAACATGATCAACTTCACGCAGCCCGAGCAGCAGCTGACCATCACGGTGCAGGTGGGAGTGGGGTACGAGAGCGACCTGGAGCACGTGGAGAAGGTCACGCTGGAGGTGGTCGACGGGGTGATGGCCGAGATCAACGGCGCCGTCCCCGAGCACGAGGGCCTCGTCCGCTTCCACACCTTCGCGGACTCCCGGGTCAACTTCACGGTGATCCTCGGCGTCGGCGAGTTCAGCGACCAGTACCGGATCAAGCACGAGTTCGTGAAGCGGCTGCACCGGCGGTTCCGGGAGGAGGGGATCTCCATCCCCGCACCCACCCGCACGGTCGCCTTCCACGGCGAGGGCCCGACACCGGCGGCGTTCGGTGCGGCCGTCCCCCACCAGCGCGGCACGTCCCCGTCCGTACTGACGGACACCGGCCGCTAGACCGCGCGGCCCGGCAGCGGGCCGGGGTCCGGGCGAGGGGGGGGGGGGGGGGGGGGGGGGGGGGGGGGGGGGGGGGGCGGGGCCCCCCCCCCCGCCCCCCGCCCCCCCCCCCCCCCCCCCCCCCCCCCCCCCTCCTGCTGCGCCCGTACCGTCACGGCCTCCGTACGATGGGCGCATGACCTCTGCCGCGCAGCCGACGAGCCGGCGCCCCGTCGGGCGCGGCTTCGTGCTGCTGGTACTGGTGCTGCTGGCCGGCGTCCTCGGGATGCACGCCCTGTCGCCCAGCCCCGCCGCCGCCCGTCCGGCCGGTGCCGCGCAGGCGTCCCACTCCGGGCACGCGATGGCCCCCGACCGTGCGACCCCGGCGGCGGCCGCGGACCAGTACCGGGACGAGGACAGGGTCTGCTCGCACACCGAGGGCGGATCCGGCCACTTGGGCCACGCCGACGCGACCTGCGCGGCGGCCGGCATCGGCTCCGCGTACGCGCCTCCGGCGCTGACCGCCGCCCTGCTGGGCGCGGGTCCGGCGCCGGTGCGTCCCGGTGCGGTGCCGGCCTCCGCGGTGACCGGCCGGGCACCGCCGGACCTGGCCGAGTTGCAGCTCCTGCGGATCTAGAGCGGCCCGCGCGGCCCGCCTTCGGGCGGTGCCGTGCCGCCGGTACCTCTTCATCCGTTCCTCGCGCAGGCCCCGTACCGCGTGCCCCGCGTGCTCGTACACGCCGACGTACGCCGTACCGGGCTGCGCCGCACCAAGGAGTCGCACCACCATGAGCAGCAAGCGTTCCCTCGTCCGCCGTACCGCCACCGCCGTCGTCGCGTCCGCGGCGGCCGTCCTCGTCCTCGCGGCCTGCGGCGGCAACGGCGCCGACAGCAGCAGCGGCAGCAGCAGCAGCTCCGCCCACGGCGGGCACGACGGCGCCGCCGCCCCGTCCGCCCCGGCCGCCGCGCCGGACGCGCAGGGGCAGCACAACGCCGCGGACGTCGCCTTCGCCAAGGGGATGATCCCCCACCACCGGCAGGCGGTCGAGATGGCCGACCTGGCCGCCACCCGCGCCGAGAACGCCGAGGTGAAGAAGCTCGCGGCGGACATCAGGAAGGCGCAGGACCCCGAGATCAGGACCCTGTCCGGGTGGCTGTCCTCCTGGGGCGAGCCGGTGCCCGCCGAGGGCGCCACGGACCACTCCGCGCACGGCACGGCCGGCATGATGAGCGCCCAGGAGATGGACCGGTTGAAGAACGCCTCCGGCAAGGCCTTCGACACCGCCTTCATGGACCTGATGGTCAAGCACCACGAGGGCGCGGTGGCCATGGCCAGGACGGAGCAGACCACGGGCTCCTTCCGGGCGGCCAGGACCATGGCCGAGGCGATCATCGCCTCCCAGTCCGCCGAGATCGGCCAGATGAACAAGCTCCTCGGCCGGAGCTGACCCGACCCCGCGGCGGGGGGGGGGGGGGGGGGGGGGGGGGGGGGGGGGGGGGGGGGGGGGGGGGGGGGGGGGGGGGGGGGGGGGGGGGGGGGGGGGGGGGGGTGGGGGG
>NZ_JBVHVT010000013.1:73650-129940 GCF_055564695.1 Streptomyces sp. NPDC029014 | reverse complement strand
AACTCCGCCCACACAACACGGGAAGGAGGCAGCCACACCCCGGGTAGGCCCCCCCCCCCCCCCGCCAGGCTGACGGGACTGCGAGGGCTGGGGGGACTGGGGGGACGGGGGGACTGGAGGGCGGGTCAGAGGGTGTCGGCCGCGATGGTGGCCGCGACCCGCTCCAGCAGCGGGCCCGCGTTCGCGATGCACTTCGCCGGGTCCGGTTCGAGCTCCGTCAGCGGGTACGCCCGGCGGATGCCCGCCGCCTGCAGCGCCGACTGCTCCAGCAGGAGCCGCCCGCACACCGCGACGACCTCCTTGCCCGCCGCCCGGGCCGCGGCCGCGACCCCGGCCGGGGCCTTGCCGTGCAGGGTCTGCTCGTCGAGCGAGCCCTCGCCGGTGATGACCAGCGTGGCCCGCTCCAGCGCCGGGGCGAACCCCAGCACCTCCAGCATCAGCTCGATGCCGGGCCGGAAGCTCGCACCGAGCAGCAGCGCCCCGTAGCCGATGCCGCCCGCGCCGCCCGCGCCCGGCGAAGCCGCCAGCTCGGCGGCCTTCGGGCCGATCGCCTGCTCCAGTACCAGCGCGTAGTGCGCCAGCGCCGCGTCCAGCGCCGCCACGTCCTGCGGGGACGCGCCCTTCTGCGGGCCGTACACCGCCGCGCAGCCCTTCGGGCCCGTCAGCGGGTTGTCCACGTCGCTGGCCAGGACGAAGTCCACCTCCGCGAAGCGCGCGTCGACGCCGGACAGGTCCGCCGTGGCCAGCCGGGCCAGCGCGCCGCCGCCCGGGCCGACCGGTGCGCCGTCCGCGTCCAGGAACACCGCGCCGAGGGCGGCCAGCATGCCCGCGCCGCCGTCGGTGGTGGCGCTGCCGCCCACGCCGAAGACGATGGTGCGCGCACCCGCGTCCAGCGCGGCCTTCAGCACCTCGCCCGAGCCGTACGTCGTCGCCGTCAGCGGGGCGAAGACGCCCGGCGGCAGCAGCTGCAGCCCGGAGGCCTCCGCCATCTCGACCACGGCGGTGCCGTCGCGCAGCGCGAAGGCGGCCGTGACCTGCTCGCCGAGGGGCCCGGTGACCCGTACCTCCCGGCGCTCGAACCCGGCCGCGACGGCGGCCGCGACCGTGCCGTCGCCGCCGTCCGCGACGGGGAGGGTCTCGACCTCCACGCCCGGTACGGCCTCGCGGAGCCCGGCCGTCACCCGCTCGGCGACCTGAACGGCCGTGAGCGAGCCCTTGAATTTGTCCGCGGCGATGAGCACGCGCGCGGCACCAGTTACTGCTCCGTCCGTCACCTTGCTATCCCTTGCTTTCGAACGTGCAGTCGCGCCCCCATGAGCCTATCCGGAGGATCCTCTAATGCCCATGGGTGGCCTGCGCCACACCAGGCGCGCCACGCCCGTAAACGGGGACATTCACTCCCGTGTCGGACCGGCCGGCCGTGCTCCGACCCCGCGGAACCCGTCCCCCGCCACCGCCGTGATCCAGCCCACTCCGGCGCTCGATAGGGTGGCCGGGTGACCACCACGGATGACTACGCCACCTACATCGCGAGCCTGCCCCGGGTCCTGGCCGGCTCGGCCGCCCTCTTCCGGGACGTGCACGGACGGGTGCTGATCGTCGAGCCCAACTACCGTGAGGGCTGGGCGCTGCCGGGCGGGACCATCGAGTCCGACCGGGGCGAGTCCCCGCGGGCCGCCGCCCGCCGCGAGACCGCCGAGGAGATCGGCCTCGACGTGCCGCTGGGCCGGCTGCTCGCCGTGGACTGGACGCTCGGCCCGGGCCGGCCGCCGCTGGTCGCCTACCTCTACGACGGTGGTGTCCTCGACGAGGCGCAGCTCGCCGCGGTCCGGCTGCAGGAGGAGGAGCTGCTCTCCTGGCGCCTCGTCGAGCCCGCCGAGCTCCCCGCGCACCTCCTCGGCTCCCTCGGCCTGCGCGCCGTGGAGGCCTGCCGGGTCCTGGCGTCCGGCGAGGGCACCGTGGAGCTGGAGAACGGCCGTCGTCCCGACGCCTCCTGACACCGGGTCGGTGACACGGGGCTTACCCAGAGCAGGACACAATCATCTGATGATCACGATGTACGCCTGGCCGAGTACGGCCGACGGGCCGGACGCCCTGCCCATGGTCCACTTCACCACCGACAGCCAGGAGGGCGGCGAGGTCACCCCCGACGGGACGCCGGTGTGGCTGTTCGACAGCGCGATACGCGAGGGCGGCTGGGCCCTGTTCACCGACTTCGACGGCTGGGCCACCCCGGCCGAGGGCTGGCGGGCCCTCTACCGCCGCGAGGACGACCTGCTCGCCGTCTCCGGCCCCGGCCCCTGCGAGGGCTGGTACCAGGGCAACCTCGGGGCGGACACCGCCTGGGTGGAGGCGGCCGCCGCCCGGCAGAGCGTGGTCCTGCTCGCCGCCCCCGTCCAGCACCCCTCGCTGTTCCCGTACGCGGTCGAGGCGGGAGCCGCCTTCGCACTGCTGGTGCCCCTGGCCGTGGTCTAGCGCCGAGGCCGGCAACCCCTTCCGACCGCAGCACTGGCCGACCCCGCCAGCACTGGCCGACCCCGCCGCCGCGCGGATCACCCGCGGATCAGAACAGGCCCTGCGGCTCCGGCGCGGCGGTCGCCCCGCCGGACTCGAACTCCAGCAGGCGGACCTTGCGGTCGACGCCGCCGCCGTAGCCGGTCATGCCGCCCGAGGCGCCGATGACGCGGTGGCAGGGGACGATGATGCCGATCGGGTTCTTGCCGTTGGCCAGGCCCACGGCCCGCGAGGCGTTCGGCTTGCCGAGCCTGGCCGCGAGCTCCCCGTACGACCAGGTCTGCCCGTACGGGATCCGTACCAGCTGGTCCCAGACGCTGCGCTGGAAGTCGGTGCCCTCCAGGCGCATCGGCAGGTCGAACTCGGTGAGATCCCCCGCGAAGTACGCGGCGAGCTGCCGCGCCACCTCCGGGAACGGCTCCTCGGTGGCGGCGACCCGCTCCCCGAAGGACTCCTCGGCGGGGCGGTGCCGCTGCCCGGTCATGTACAGGCCGCCGAGGACCCCGTCGGTGGCGACGAGCGTGAGCTGGCCGTACGGGCTGTCGACGACGGTGTGCTGCTTGATGTGCGTCATGGTGCTGCGTGCTCCTCAGACGGGGAGGTGGTTGATCGGGTGGTCGTAGGTGGCCCACAGGTACTGGACGGCGTACGCGCGCCAGGGCCGCCAGCCGGCCGCACGGGCGGTCAGCGCCCCGGGGGTGGCCGGCAGCCCGAGCTCCGCGGCGGCCTTCCGCAGCCCCAGGTCGGACGGCAGGAAGGCGTCGGGGTCGCCCAGCGCCCGCATGGCGATGACCTCGGTGGTCCAGGGGCCGAAGCCGGGCAGGGCGGTGAGCCGGGCGCGGGCGGCCTCCCAGTCGCTGTCGACGCCGAGCGCCAGCGAGCCGTCGGCCAGGGCCCCGACCAGGGTCGTGAGGGTGGTGCGGCGGCTGCGCGGCAGGGCGAGCCGCTCCGGGTCCAGGGCGGCCAGCGCCTCGGGCGAGGGGAAGAGGTGGGTGAGCCCGCCCTCGGGGTCGGGGTCGGCCACGGGCTCGCCGTACGCGGTGACCAGCCGGGCGGCGTGCGTCCGGGCCGCCGCGGTGGACACCTGCTGGCCGAGGACCGCCCGTACGGCGAACTCGGCCGCGTCGACGGTCCGCGGGACCCGGCGCCCCGGGGCCTTGTCCACGAGCGGGGCGAGCAGCGGGTCGGAGCGCAGCTGCCCGTCCACCGCCTCGGGGTCGGCGTCGAGGTCCAGCAGCCAGCGGCAGCGGCTGATGGCGAGGGTGAGGTCGCGCAGGTCGGTGAGGGCCAGCTGGCAGCCGATGTGGTCGGGCTGCGGGGTCAGGGCGACGACCCCCGTGCCGTAGGGGAGCCGCAGGGTCCGGCGGTAGGCGCCGGCCCGCCACTCCTCGACGCCGGGGACGGCGGTGGCGGCGAGGTGGCCGAAGAGGTTGTCGGGGTTGAGCGGGGCCCGGTAGGGCAGCCGCAGGCTGATCGACCCGGGGATCCGCGGCTGCGACGGGCAGCCCCGGCGGCCGGCGGCCCGGGCGCGCAGCTCGCCGGGGGCGAGGGCGTACACCTCGCGCACGGTCTCGTTGAAGGTCCGGATCGAGGAGAATCCGGCGGCGAACGCCACGTCGCCCATCGGCAGGCCCGAGGTCTCGATCAGCAGCCGGGCGGTCTGCGCCCGCTGGGCCCGGGCGAGGGCGAGCGGCCCGGCCCCGAGCTCGGCGTTCAGCTGCCGCTCGACCTGCCGGGTGGAGTACCCGAGCCGCGTCGCGAGCCCCGGTACGCCCTCGCGGTCCACGACACCGTCCCGGATGAGCCGCATGGCCCGGGCGACGGCGTCGGCGCGGGCGTTCCACTCCGGGGAGCCGGGGGAGCTGTCGGGCCGGCACCGCTTGCAGGCCCGGTACCCGGCCTGCTGGCAGGCGGCGGCACTGGGCAGGAAGGTCATGTTCTCGACCTTCGGGGGCACGGCGGGGCAGCTGGGCCGGCAGTAGATCCCGGTGGTCCGGACGGCGGTGAAGAACCACCCGTCGAACCGGGCGTCCTTCGACTGCACGGCCCGCACGCAACGCTCGGTGTCGGTGTACATGGCTCCAGCATTCCGGCCCACGGCCACCCGGGCTGGCGGTTTTCCGACATCAACCTTACGCCGCCGCCCCCGGGGCCCCGTCCTCCCGCCCGGCCCGGGCAACGCGAAGGCCCCGGGTCGGGGACCCGGGGCCTTCGTCGCAGGAGCGGGGGCAGCGCTACGGCAGCTGGGCCGCCCGCGCCTCGCGCCGGTTGTGGCGGAACGTGTTCGCCCGGCGGGTGGTCGCGAACAGCGGGATGGTGGCCGCGAGCGCGATCTGCAGGGCGCAGCCGGTCTGGAGCAGCAGCTGGCCGCCGGGGGCGTCGAACGCCCAGGCCGCCAGCAGGCCCATCGCCGAGACGATCCAGCTGAGCATCGCCACCGCGAGGACGCCCCGCGGCTTGGGGTACTCGACCCGGCTCACCATCAGCCAGGCCACCCCGATGATCGCCAGCAGCGTCGGGACGAACGGCAGCTCCAGCAGCACGACCGAGACGACCGTGAGCGCACCGAAGGGGCTCGGCATGCCCTGGAACATGCCGTCCTTCATCGTCACGCAGCTGAACCTGGCGAGCCGCAGCACCACGGCCAGCAGCACCACGATGGCCGCGAGCGCGGACACCTTCTGGTGGGCGTCGTCGGCGACCATGCCGTAGACCAGCACGAAGTACGCCGGCGCGAGGCCGAAGCTGATCAGGTCGGACAGGTTGTCCAGCTCGGCGCCCATGGGGGAGCTGCGCAGCTTGCGGGCCACGATGCCGTCGAAGAGGTCGAAGACCGCCGCGAGCAGCATCAGTATCACCGCGGTCGCCGCGCTGTGCCGGGCCATGCCGGACTCGCCGCTGCCGGTGAGGTGCGGGATGAGGATCCCGGTGGTGGTGAAGTACACCGCCATGAATCCGCAGGTCGCGTTACCGAGGGTGAGGGTGTCCGCTATCGACAGCCGCAGCGAGAGCGGCATGTCGTCTTCGGCGGGCTCCTCCTCCGCGGCCTCGGGCACCCATCCACCCGACGGTGTGGTGGGAGTTTCAGGGTCAGTCACGGTCAATTCGGGTCACCCCCGCGGTGGTGGCCTGACCGACCTCGACCGCGACCTCGACGCCCTCGGGGAGGTAGATGTCGACGCGGGAGCCGAAGCGGATCAGACCGATGCGTTCGCCCTGCTCCACCTTGGTACCGGCCGGCAGGTACGGGACGATGCGGCGCGCGACGGCACCGGCGATCTGCACCATCTCGATGTCGCCGAGCTCGGTGTCGAAGTGCCAGACGACGCGCTCGTTGTTCTCGCTCTCCTTGTTGAAGGCCGGGACGAACCCGCCGGGGACGTGCTCCACGGACGTGATCGTGCCCGCCAGCGGCGCGCGGTTGACGTGGACGTTCAGCGGGCTCATGAAGATCGCGACGCGGGTGCGCCCGTCCTTCCACGGCATGATGCTCTGCACCACACCGTCGGCGGGCGAGATGACGCGGCCCTGGGCGATCTCCCGCTCGGGGTCGCGGAAGAACCACAGCATGCCCGCGGCGAGCGCGGTGGCGGGCACGGCCGCGGCGGCCCAGCGTCCGGACTTGCGGGCCCGGGCGAGGCTGAGCGCCGCGGTGGCGACGGTCGGCAGAAGCCACGGCGATGCTCCGCGCGCGAGGCGTACGCCCAGGAGGCTGTCGCGAGGTGCAGAGGTTTGGCTGTGGGGCATGGATGACCTTCGTAGCGGTGGGTTGCCGCGCCGCAAACAGGGGGACGGGACGGCGGCTTTACTGGAATGCTATCGGTTGCGCGCGACAACTGGGCAAGCCAGAAGACGAGTCGATGCCCGTCAGCCAGTCACTGCAAGTGATTCTTTTGCGGCGAACCCTTGGAGGATTCGCCGCAAAAGGGACCTTCAGCCCTGGAGTCGGTACTCCTCGAGCAGGCGTCGCCCGATGATCATTTTCTGGATCTCGGCGGTACCTTCACCGATCAGCAGCATGGGAGCCTCGCGGTAGAGGCGCTCGATCTCGTACTCCTTCGAGAAACCGTAACCGCCGTGGATACGGAACGCGTCCTCCACCACCTCCTTGCAGTACTCGGAGGCGAGGTACTTCGCCATCCCTGCTTCGAGGTCGTTTCGTTCCCCGGAGTCCTTTTTGCGTGCTGCGTTGACCATCATGGCATGGGCCGCCTCGACCTTGGTAGCCATCTCGGCCAGCTTGAACTGGATGGCCTGGTGCTGGGCGATCGGCTTGCCGAAAGTGTGACGTTGCTGGGCATAAGAGACGCCGAGCTCGAACGCACGCTGCGCAACGCCGCAGCCACGGGCCGCCACGTTCACGCGGCCGACCTCGACGCCGTCCATCATTTGGTAAAACCCTCGGCCGGTGACCCCGCCCAGGACCCGATTGGCCGGAATGCGCAGTCCGTCCATGATGAGCTCGGTCGTGTCGACGCCCTTGTAGCCCATCTTGTCGATCTTGCCCGGGATGGTCAGGCCCGGCCGGACCTCGCCGAAGCCCGGCTCCTTCTCCACCAGGAAGGTCGTCATCGACTTGTGCGGGGCCGTTCCCTCGGGGTGTCCTTCGTCACTCCGGCACAGCACGGCCACCAGCGTCGAGGTGCCGCCGTTCGTCAGCCACATCTTCTGGCCGTTCAGGACGTACTCGTCGCCGTCCTCGACCGCCTTGGACGTGATCGCCGACACATCGGAGCCCAGCCCCGGCTCCGACATCGAGAACGCGCCGCGGACCTCGCCCAGCGCCATCCGCGGGAGGAAGTGGTCCTTCTGCTCCTGCGTGCCGTGCTGCTTGAGCATGTACGCGACGATGAAGTGGGTGTTGATGATGCCCGAGACGGACATCCAGCCGCGCGCTATCTCCTCCACGCACAGCGCGTAGGTGAGCAGCGACTCACCGAGACCGCCGTACTCCTCCGGGATCATCAGCCCGAAGAGGCCGAGCTCCTTGAGCCCGTCCACGATCTGCTGCGGGTACTCGTCGCGGTGCTCCAGCTCGGTCGCGACCGGGATGATCTCCTTGTCCACGAACTCGCGGACGGTCTTGAGGATCTCCTGCTGGACGTCGGTCAGCCCGGCGGTCTGGGCGAGTCGTGCCATGGCTACTTCCCCTGTTCCTTCACGTTTCTAGTTGGACACCGTGGGCCGGCCGGGCTGCTCGCCGCCGCGCTCCTTGATGTACGTCTCGGTCGGGACCATCACCTTGCGCCGGAAGACGCAGACGAGGGTGCCGTCCTGCTTGTAGCCCTTGGTCTCGACGTAGACGATCCCGCGGTCGCTCTTCGACTTCGACGGGGTCTTGTCCAGGACCGTGGTCTCGCCGTAGATCGTGTCGCCGTGGAACGTCGGGGCGACGTGCCGCAGGGACTCGATCTCCAGGTTGGCGATGGCCTTGCCGGAGACGTCCGGCACGGACATGCCGAGGAGCAGCGAGTAGATGTAGTTGCCCACCACCACGTTCTTGCCGAAGTCGGTGGTGTTCTCCGCGTAGTTCACGTCCATGTGGAGCGGGTGGTGGTTCATGGTCAGCAGGCAGAAGAGGTGGTCGTCGTACTCGGTGACCGTCTTCCCGGGCCAGTGCTTGTAGACCGCCCCGACCTCGAACTCTTCGTAGGTGCGTCCGAACTGCATGACCTCAGGCCTCCGGGATCTCGAACTTGGTGGTCCGCTGCATGCCGGCCGCCCGGCCCTTGCCCGCGATGACCAGCGCCATCTTGCGGCTGGCCTCGTCGATCATCTCGTCGCCGAGCATCGCCGAGCCCTTCTTGCCGCCCGCCTCCGAGGTGCACCACTCGTACGCGTCGAGGATCAGCTCGGCGTGGTCGTAGTCCTCCTGCGAGGGGGAGAAGACCTCGTTGGCCGCGTCGACCTGGCCCGGGTGCAGCACCCACTTGCCGTCGAAGCCCAGCGCCGCGGCGCGCCCGGCGACCTCGCGGTAGGCGTCCACGTCGCGGATCTGGAGGAAGGGGCCGTCGATCGCCTGGAGGTTGTGCGTCCGGGCCGCCATCAGGATCCGCATGAGGATGTAGTGGTAGGCGTCCGCCGGGTAGCCGGGCGGCTGCATGCCCACGACCAGCGACTTCATGTTGATCGAGGCCATGAAGTCGGCCGGGCCGAAGATGATCGTCTCCAGGCGCGGCGAGGCGGCGGCGATCTCGTCGACGTTGACCAGGCCCTTGGCGTTCTCGATCTGCGCCTCGATGCCGATCTTGCCGACCTCGAAGCCCATCGTCTTCTCGATCTGCGTCAGCAGCAGGTCCAGGGCGACGACCTGCTGGGCGTCCTGCACCTTCGGCAGCATGATGCAGTCCAGGTTCTGGCCCGCGCCCTCGACGACCGTGATGACGTCGCGGTACGTCCAGTGGGTGGTCCAGTCGTTGACGCGCACGACCCGGGTCTTGCCGGTCCAGTCGCCGTTGTTCAGCGCGTCCACGATCGTGTGGCGGGCGCCCTCCTTGGCGAGCGGGGCGCAGGCGTCCTCCAGGTCCAGGAAGACCTGGTCGGCGGGCAGCCCCTGGGCCTTCTCCAGGAAGCGGGGGTTCGAACCCGGGACGGCGAGGCAGGAGCGGCGCGGGCGCAGCCGGTTCACCGGGGACGGGGACGTGGTCATGCGGGGACCTCCAGGGGGTCGAGCTTGTTCGCTTTCCGGATCTCGTCGACGATACGGCCGATGATCTCCGTGATACCGAAGTCTTTGGGGGTGAACACGGCGGCGACGCCGGCCGCCTTCAGTTCTGCGGCGTCGGCCTGGGGAATGATGCCGCCGAGGACGACGGGTATGTCACCCGCCCCCGCCGTGCGCAGTCGCTCCAGCACCTCGGGGACGAGCGCGCTGTGCGAGCCGGACAGGATCGACAGGCCGACGCAGTGCACGTCCTCGGCCAGGGCCGCGGTGGAGATCTCCTCCGGAGTGAGCCGGATGCCCTGGTAGACCACCTCGAAGCCGGCGTCGCGGGCCCGGACGGCGATCTGCTCGGCGCCGTTGGAGTGCCCGTCCAGGCCGGGCTTGCCGACGAGCAGGCGCAGCCGGCCGCTGCCGAGGTCCTGCGCGGTCCGGCTGACCTTCTCGCGGACGAGCGCCAGCGGCGTGCCCTCCTCGGCGGTGACGGCCACCGGCGCGGAGGAGACCCCGGTCGGGGCCCGGAACTCGCCGAACACCTCGCGCAGGGCGCTCGCCCACTCGCCCGTGGTGACGCCGGCCCGGGCGCACTCCAGGGTGGCCTCCATCAGGTTCTCGGTCCCGGCGGCGGCCTGCTTCAGCCGGTCCAGGGCCTGCCCGACGGTGGGGAAGACGAACGGGTCGCCGCCGCCCTGCCGGTCCGAGGACTCCTGCCGCTCGGCGCGCCAGCGCACGATCCGCTCGACGATGGTGTCCTCCACCGCCCCGTCCACCGTCATGATCGCGGTGTCCAGGTCGGCGGTGAGCGGGTTGGGCTCGGTCTGCTCGAAGCAGTTCACGCCCACGATCTTGTCCTCGCCGGTCTCGATCCGGGCCCGGCGCTCGGCGTGCGAGGAGACCAGCTGGGACTTGAGGTAGCCGGACTCGACGGCGGCCATGGCGCCGCCCATCTCCTGGATCCGGTCGATCTCGGCGAGGCAGTCGGCGACCAGCGCGTCGACCTTGGCCTCGATGACGTGCGAGCCGGCGAAGATGTCCTCGTACTCGAGCAGGTCGCTCTCGTGGGCGAGGACCTGCTGGATGCGCAGCGACCACTGCTGGTCCCAGGGCCGGGGCAGGCCCAGGGCCTCGTTCCAGGCGGGCAGCTGCACGGCGCGGGCCCGGGCGTCCTTGGAGAGGGTGACGGCCAGCATCTCGAGGACGATGCGCTGGACGTTGTTCTCCGGCTGGGCCTCGGTCAGGCCGAGCGAGTTGACCTGGACGCCGTAGCGGAAGCGGCGCTGCTTGGCGTTCTCGATGCCGTACCGCTCGTGGGTGATCTGGTCCCAGATGCGGCCGAAGGCGCGCATCTTGCACATCTCCTCGATGAAGCGGACGCCCGCGTTCACGAAGAAGGAGATACGGGCGACCACCTCGCCGAACCGGTCCTCGGGCACCTGGCCCGAGTCGCGCACCGAGTCCAGCACGGCGATGGCGGTGGCCATCGCGTAGCTGATCTCCTGGACCGGGGTGGCCCCCGCCTCCTGCAGGTGGTAGCTGCAGATGTTGATCGGGTTCCACTTGGGGATGTGGTTGACCGTGTACGCGATCATGTCGGTCGTCAGGCGGAGCGAGGGCCCGGGCGGGAAGACGTGCGTCCCGCGCGAGAGGTACTCCTTGACGATGTCGTTCTGGGTGGTGCCCTGGAGCTTGGAGATGTCCGCGCCCTGCTCCTCGGCGGCCACCTGGTAGAGCGCCAGCAGCCACATGGCGGTGGCGTTGATCGTCATCGAGGTGTTCATCTGCTCCAGGGGGATGTCCTGGAACAGCCGCCGCATGTCGCCGAGGTGGGAGACCGGGACCCCGACCCGGCCGACCTCGCCGCGGGCGAGGACGTGGTCGGGGTCGTAGCCGGTCTGGGTCGGCAGGTCGAAGGCGACCGACAGACCCGTCTGGCCCTTGGCGAGGTTGCGGCGGTAGAGCTCGTTGGACGCCTCGGCCGTGGAGTGGCCGGCGTAGGTCCGCATGAGCCACGGACGGTCTTTCTGGCGCTCTGTCATCTCAGGCTGTCCCTTTGGCCCTTGATCGGTCCGACGACGGTTCGGGTGTTTCGGAGTTTCGGTGAGTCAGGTGGGTCAGATGTTGCGGAAGCGGTTGATGGCGTCGATGTGCTTGTCGCGCATCTCCTGGTCGCGGACGCCCAGGCCCTCCTCGGGGGCGAGGCAGAGCACGCCGACCTTGCCCTGGTGCAGGTTGCGGTGGACGTCGTACGCGGCCTGGCCGGTCTCCTCCAGGGAGTAGACCTTCGACAGGGTGGGGTGGATCTTGCCCTTGGCGATGAGGCGGTTGGCCTCCCAGGCCTCGCGGTAGTTGGCGAAGTGGGAGCCGATGATGCGCTTGAGGGACATCCACAGGTAGCGGTTGTCGTACTCGTGCATGTAGCCCGAGGTGGAGGCGCAGGTGGTGATGGTGCCGCCCTTGCGGGTGACGTAGACGGAGGCGCCGAAGGTCTCGCGGCCCGGGTGCTCGAAGACGATGTCGATGTCCTCGCCGCCGGTCAGCTCGCGGATGCGCTTGCCGAAGCGCTTCCACTCCCGCGGGTCCTGGGTGCGCTCGTCCTTCCAGAACTTGTAGCCCTCGGCGTTGCGGTCGATGACCGCCTCTGCGCCCATCTTCCGGCAGATGTCGGCCTTCTCGGGGGAGGAGACGACGCAGATCGGGTTGGCGCCGCCGGCGAGGGCGAACTGCGTGGCGTACGAGCCGAGGCCGCCGCTCGCGCCCCAGATCAGGACGTTGTCGCCCTGCTTCATGCCGGCGCCGTTGCGGGAGACCAGCTGGCGGTACGCGGTGGAGTTGACCAGGCCGGGGGAGGCGGCCTCCTCCCAGCTCAGGTGGGCCGGCTTCGGCATCAGCTGGTTCGACTTGACCAGCGCGACCTCGGCGAGGCCGCCGAAGTTGGTCTCGAAGCCCCAGATGCGCTGCTCGGGGTCGAGCATCGTGTCGTTGTGGCCGTCGGAGGACTCCAGCTCGACCGAGAGGCAGTGCGCGACGACCTCGTCGCCCGGCTGCCAGGCGTTGACGCCCGGGCCGGTGCGCAGGACCACGCCCGCGAGGTCGGAGCCGATGATGTGGTACGGCAGGTCGTGGCGCTTGGTGAGCTCGCTGACGCGGCCGTAGCGCTCCAGGAAGCCGAAGGTGGACAGCGGCTCGAAGATCGAGGTCCACACGGAGTTGTAGTTGACCGAGGAGGCCATGACGGCCACCAGGGCCTCGCCCGGGCCGAGTTCCGGCACCGGGACCTGGTCGAGGTGCAGGGACTTGCGCGGGTCCTTCTCGCGGGACGGGAGTCCGGCGAACATCTCCGTCTCGTCCTTGTGCACGGTGATCGCGCGGTACGAGTCGGGGAGCGGAAGGGCCGCGAAGTCGGCGGTGGTGGCGGCCTGGGACTGGATCGCGTCCAGGATGTCCTTCACGGTGTTGCCTCCTGGGGGTCCTCCCGGGCGGGGCCGGGGGAGAGCGCTGGATGAGGGTGCGCTGAGGGGTGCGCGGGTGCGTTCGGATACGGGAGGGGCGGTGCTGTGGTGTTGCGGTGCTGTGGTGCCGTCGGTCCGGCGGAGCGGTGGTGCGGGGCGGCGCCGGTGGTGCGGCGCGCGGTGCCTGGTGACGCAGGCGTCCGGGGCGCGTTCCGTGCCGAGTGGGCGTGGACCGCGGGGACATCCGGACGAGATTCAACGTATGGCACCCCGTGTCACTCAGCAAGGCACCGCGTGCCAAAACTTTCTCTCATTTGCCGATTGACCTGCGCAGATGAGCGATGATCGATCAGAGTTACCGGTGAGTAGGGGCAACTCGGACAAACGGAAGCGGCCGCTCCCGAGAAGGGAGCGGCCGCTGTGACGAGCGTCGCTTCGTGTGGTTCTTCGTGTGGCTCAGGACCCCGCGCCGGGTGGCTGGCTGTTGCGCAGGGCCTCTTCGATGGTCCGCATGACCTCTTCCAGCGGGGCGTCCGTCCGCGCCACCGCCACCAGCACCTCGTCCTGCGCGCGGACCGCGGCCGCCGGAGCCGCCGCCGACGGGGCGGGCGCCGAGGTCAGCGCCCGGCCCGCACCGATACCCGTACCGAAGGTCTTGCGCACGATCGCGAAGGCGTGGTCGAGCTGCGCCTCCACGTCCCCCTGGCCGCCGGACCGCAGCCAGCGCCGCAGCACGTGGTTGTGGGCCGTCACCACCGCCGAGGCGGCCACCTCGGCCAGCAGCGGGTCGTCGTTGCCGTCGTGGGGCTCGGTCTCGTCGAAGTGGGCCAGCAGGTAGCGGGTGAAGAGCCGCTCGTACCGGGCGACCGAGGCGATCTCCCGCTCCCGCAGGGCCGGTACCTCCCGGGTCAGCCGGTAGCGCTCCACCGACACCGCCGGGGAGGCGGCGTACATCTTCATCACTTCCTTGATCCCGCGGCACACCGTGTCGAGCGGGTGCTCGTGCGCCGGGGCCACGTCCAGCACGGCCTCGGCCCGGATCAGCGTGTCGTCGTGGTCGGGGAAGATCGCCTCTTCCTTGGACCGGAAGTGCCGGAAGAAGGTCCGGCGCGCCACCCCCGCGGCCGCGGCGATCTCGTCGACCGTCGTGGCCTCGTACCCCTTCGTCGCGAACAGCTCCATCGCGGCGGCGGCGAGCTCGCGGCGCATCTTCAGCCGCTGCGCGGCCGCCTTGCTGCCGGCCGCGCTCTCCGGGGCGTCGGAGGCCGCAGCGGCGCGGGGTGAGGTCTTGGCGGACTGGGACATAGAGCGAAAGTACTTCATTCGCGCCGGGGCGCGCGCCTGAGGGGGGCGGTACGGGGATGGATGCGGGGGAGGGCCCGCACTGGGCTCGGAGGGAACGGTCCGCCGTGAGGGTGCGGCAGACCCGAGCAGCCCTCCCCACGCATCCGGATCGGGGGCCCCGTGGGCCGGGGGCGGCTTACCGGCGGGCGTACTCACGGAATCCGCGGCCGGTCTTGCGGCCCAGGCAACCCGCCGCCACCAGGTGCTCCAGCAGCGGGGAGGGGGCCAGGCCGGGCTCGCGGAACTCCTTGTGGAGCACCTTCTCGATGGCCAGGGAGACGTCCAGGCCGACCACGTCGAGCAGCTCGAACGGCCCCATCGGGTAGCCGCCGCCCAGCTTCATCGCCGCGTCGATGTCGTCGAGCGTGGCGTAGTGCTGCTCCACCATCTTGATCGCGTTGTTCAGGTACGGGAAGAGCAGCGCGTTCACGATGAAGCCGGCCCGGTCACCGCAGTCGACGGGGTGCTTGCGCACCTTCGTGCAGACCGCGCGGACCGTGGCGTGCACGTCGTCCGAGGTCAGGACGGTCCGGACCACCTCGACGAGCTTCATCGCCGGCGCCGGGTTGAAGAAGTGCATGCCGATCACGTCCTGCGGGCGCGAGGTCGCGCGGGCGCATGCGATCACCGGCAGCGAGGAGGTCGTGGTGGCGAGCACCGCGCCCGGCTTGCAGACCTTGTCCAGGGTCGCGAACAGCTCCTGCTTGACCGCCAGGTCCTCGGCGACGGCCTCCACGGCCAGGTCGACCTCGGCGAACGCCTCCAGCGACCCGGCCGGGGTGATCCGCGCCAGCGTCTCGGCCGCGGCCTCCTCGGTCAGCCGGCCCTTCGACACCGCGCGGCCCAGCGACTTCCCGATGGCGGCCTTCGCCGCCTCGGCCTTCTCCGGGCTGCGGGCGGCCAGCACCACCGCGTAGCCGGCCTGCGCGAAGACCTGGGCGATGCCGCTCGCCATGGTGCCCGAGCCGGCCACGCCGACCGAGGAGACCGGGCGGCCCTCGCCGAGCCGGCCCCCCTCCAGCGGGGTCTGCGCGTCACGGACGATCTCGGAGCTGCCCGGCTCCGCGTACGTGTAGAAGCCGCGCCCGGACTTCTGCCCGGTCAGCCCGGCCTCGGCCAGGTGGCCCAGGATCGGGGCCGGGGCGTGCAGCCGGTCGCCGGAGGAGGCGTACATGGCGTCGAGGACGGTCCGCGCGGTGTCCACGCCGATCAGGTCGAGCAGGGCGAGCGGGCCCATGGGCAGACCGCAGCCGAGCCGCATCGCCGCGTCGATGTCCTCGCGGGAGGCGTACTTCGACTCGTACATCGCGGCGGCCTGGTTGAGGTAGCCGAAGAGCAGGCCGTCCGCGACGAACCCGGGGCGGTCGCCGACCGCGACCGGCTCCTTGCCCAGGTCGCGGGCGAGGGCGGTGACGGCCTCCACGGCCGGCGGGGCGGTCAGGACGCTGGAGACCACCTCGACGAGCTTCATCGCGGGCGCCGGGTTGAAGAAGTGCAGCCCGAGGACGCGCTCGGGACGCAGCGACTCGGCGGCGAGCCGGGTCACCGACAGGGCGTTGGTGCCGGTGGCGAGGATCGCGTCGGGGCGGACGATCGCGTCCAGCTCGGTGAAGACCCGGTGCTTGAGCTCGTAGTCCTCGGGGACGACCTCGATGACGAGGTCGGCGCCGGCGGCGGCCTCCAGCTCGGTGTAGGTCCGCAGCCGGGCGAGGACGCCTTCGCGCTCCTCCTCGGTGAGGCGGCCGCGGGCCACCGAGCGGGCCGTGGCGGCCGCGAGGGAGGCGGTGGCCCGGCTGGTGGCGCCCTCGCTGCTGTCGATGCCGATGACCTCGCGGCCGGCCCGGGCGAGGACCTCGGCGATGCCGGTGCCCATCGTGCCGAGGCCGACGACGGCGACGGTCTGGAGGGTGGACTGACTGGACGTGGACGGAAGGTCCATCGCGGGACTCCAGTGGATGAGGGTGACGACTGGGGGCGGCGCGCGGCGCACGACGCGCGGCCGGAAGAACGGGAAAACGGGAGACGTCCGCACAGGGCGCCGTGATCGGGCGGGGCGGAGCGGAGAGCGGCGGACCCTGTCCCGGGGCCACGCCGTGCGTGAGCGCAGTGCGCGGACGGCTGGCGGCCGCGTGCTGCGAGTGGTACCTGGCGGTACGGGTGGTGCGAGCGGTACCTGGGTACCGGACCGACTGCACGAGGCGGCTGCGTCACCAGGCCGGCCCCGTACGTGTTGCAGTGAGACTAACTCGTCGGTAACTCCTTGGCCAGAGCCCGGAGGAGACGGCGGGTGTGACGTACGCCGCCCGCCGGAGCGCCCGTTCGCGCGACAGGTCCACCGGCACGCCGGTGGGGACGGTTCGGCCGGCGCGGCGTCAGACCCCCTCTGCTGCCCCGGCCGTGGGAGGGGAGCCCGTACGGGAGAACGCGCCCCGGGCCGGCCCGGCAGCCCCTAGGGTGGGCCGCGTGAGCGACGGACAGCACGGTCGGGACGTACTGGAACGCCTGCGGGCCGAAGCGGACGGCGCCCCCCGCTACCGGGAGCTGCTCGACGCGGACCCGGACGCGCTCGCGGCCTCGCTGCTGTCGGCCGGGCTGCCGCTGTGGGCCCGGGAACTGGCCGCGTACCGGCTGGGGCTGGCGGGCGACCGCCGCGCCTTTGAGCCGCTGGTCCTGCTGCTCAACCACCGCGACCCGGCGCGCTGCGAGGCCGCCGCCGAGGCGCTGGCCGCGCTCGGCGACCCGCGCACCGCCCGCGCGGCCGCCGCGCTGGCCACCAACGAGCTGCGCACCGCGTACGCCCTCCAGCCCGTCCGGCTCCTCGTGGCGCTCCGCGCGCCCGAATCCGCCCCGGCCCTGATCCGCACCCTGTCCCGGCGGCTCGTGCCGCACGACCCGTACTGGCGGGTGGCCCTGGCCTGCGTGGAGGGCCTGGGCGCACTGTCCGACCCGAACGCCCGCGAGGTCCTCACCCGCGCCCAGGCGCATCCCCGCCTGGCGGTGGCCGCCACCCGGGCCCTGCGCGCGCTGCTCTGACGGCGGCCGGGCGGGCCGGCCGCCGATGCCGGGCCGACTGCCGACGGCCCGGCGGCCGTCAGGGCCGGGCCGGCTCCGGGACGACGGCGAACGCCTCCACCTCCATGAGGAGGTCCGGGTGGACCAGGGCCGCGACCTGCACCGCCGAGGAGGCCGGCAGGCGGTCCGGGGCGATCACCGCGTCGCGGGCCGCCCGCAGGGCCGGGAGGTGGGCCATGTCCGTGACGAAGTAGGTCAGCTTCACGACGTCGTCGAAGCCGGCCCCGGCGGCGGCCAGGCACCGGCGCAGGTTCTCGAAGACCTGTCGGGCCTGCGCCGCGGGGTCGCCGGCCCCGACGACGCCGCCCTGCCCGTCGAACGCGCACTGGCCGGACACGGCGACGAACGTCCCGGTCCCCAGGACCACGTGGGCGTAGCCGGTGCCGGGGGCGACGCCCTCCGGCGTCGCGATACGGGTGAGGTGGTGGTCGGTCATGGTGGACGATCATGCCGGCAGCGGCGGGCCTCCGGCCAGCCCGCCCGCCCCGGCCGCCGGACGGGTCAGCTGCGGAAGCCGAGCAGCCCGTGCAGGGCCGCGCCGCCCGCCGAGGGCACCGCCGCCCGGCCGGCGGACGTCGGCTTCGGCTCGGGCTGGGCCGGGCAGGTCGCGTCCGCCGCCTTGCCCGTGCGCAGGTAGGCCGACACCTTCTCGTCCAGGCAGGTGTTGCCGCTCAGCGAGACCCCGTGGTTCCCGCCGCCCTCCTCCACCACCAGCGCCGCGCCCTTCAGCTTGTCCCGCATGGTCAGCGCACCGCCGAACGGCGTCGCCGCGTCCTGCGTGGCCTGGAGCAGCAGCGCCGGCGGCAGGTCGGCGTTGGTCACGTCCGGCGCGCCGAGCGGCTCCGTCTTCCAGAACGCGCACGGCGCGTTGTACCAGGCGTTGTTCCAGGTCATGAAGGGCGCCTGGGCGTGCGTCCGCCACATGTCGCCCCGCCAGGTGTTCCAGTCCTTCGGCCAGGCCGAGTCCCGGCACTGCACCGCCGTGTACACGCTGTACCCGTTGCCCGCCGAGGGCTCCACCGCCCCGAACCGTTCGTACGCGGCCACCAGCGGCTTGGCGTTCCCGTCCACGGTGTACGCCGAGAAGGCCTCGGCCAGGTTCGGCCAGTAGCCGTTGTAGTAGCCGCCCGGCATGTACGTGTCCTCCAGCTCCGCCGGCCCCACCTTGCCGCCCGCCGGCTCCTCGCGCAGCGCCGCGCGCATGGCGTACCAGCGCTGCTCGACCGCGGCCGGGTCGGTGCCCAGCCGGTACTCGGCGTCGTGCTCGGCCACCCAGGCGAGGAACGCCTTGTGGCGGGCGTCGAAGGCGCGGTCCTGCGCGAGGTTGTCGTCGTACCAGACGCCGCCCGGGTCGACGACCGAGTCCAGGACCATGCGGTGCACCCGGCCCGGGTGCAGCTTGGCGTACACCGCGCCCAGGTAGGTGCCGTACGAGTAGCCGAAGTAGCTGAGCTTCGGCGCGGCCAGCGCGGTGCGGATCGCCTCCATGTCGCGGGCGGTGGAGACGGTGTCGATGTACGGGAGCACGTCCGCGTGCTTGGCCTGGCAGGCCTCGGCGAAGGCCCGGGCCCGGTCCAGGTTGGCCTGCTCGGTCTGCCGGGTGTACGGCACGGAGTCGGGGCGCACGGGGTTGAAGTGGCCGGTCGCGCAGTCGAGGGCGGGCTCGCTCTTGCCGACCCCGCGCGGGTCAAAGCCGATCACGTCGTACTCGGCGGCCACGTCCTTCGGCAGGGCGGAGGCGATGTACGGGGCCAGGCCCCGGCCGCTGCCGCCGGGGCCGCCGGGGTTGACCAGGAGCGGGCCCTGGCTCTTGGCGGCGGTGTGCGGGACGCGCGTGAGGGCCAGGGTGATCTGCCGACCGGTCGGGCGGGCGTGGTCGAGGGGGACCTTGAGGGAGGCGCACTGCAGCGTCGGGTAGCGGCTGGTGGCGCAGCCGGTCCAGCGCAGCGCGGCCGCCGGAGCGGACGCGGCGGCGCGCGTGGTGGCGGCGGCCGCGGGGGCCGGCGCGGCCCCGAGCTGGCCGGCCACCGCGGCGGTGGTGGCGGTGGCGATCGACAGCAGGACGGCGGCGCGCTTCTTCGAAGGACGGGTCATGGGGCCTCCCAGCCGAGGGTTCTGGGCGGAATCGTCCCGGAAACACGGCCCGGAAGGCGGGATTGGGCCCCCGATTGGCCCGATGGGATGAGGTGGGGTTGACGGCTGCTCAGCTGCCACCGGAGCTCACAGCAGGGTGAGCTGCGCGGGACCGGCGTCCGCGGGCCCGGCCGGACGCTCCGGTATGACGATCTTCCGGGCCGAGCCCCGCCGGGCCGGGCCGATGCCGAATTCCGCCGCGAGCTCGTGGACTTGGCGGGTGATCCGGCGCTGGTACCAGGTGGGCGCGTACGCCCCGCCCGCGTACATCCGCGCGTACCGCCCGACCAGGTGCGGGTGGTGCCGGCCCAGCCAGGCGGTGAACCACTCGCGCGCCCCCGGCCGCAGATGGAGTACCAGGGGTGTCACGGAGGTCGCGCCGGACGCGGCGACGGCGGCGACGGTGGCCCGCAGCTGCTCGGCGGAGTCCGAGAGGAAGGGGATCACCGGCGCCATCAGCACGCCGCACTCGATCCCGGCGTCGGTGAGGGTGCGGACGGCCCCGAGCCGGGCGGCGGGGGAGGGGGTCCCGGGCTCGACGGTCCGCCACAGGTCGGGATCGGTGAACCCGACGGACACGCAGACGCCGACCTCGGTCACCTCGGCGGCCTGCCGGAGCAGGGGCAGGTCGCGCAGGATCAGCGTGCCCTTGGTGAGGACGGAGAAGGGGTTGGCCCGGTCGCGCAGGGCTTCGATGATCCCCGGCATCAGCCCGTAGCGGCCCTCGGCGCGCTGGTAGCAGTCGACGTTGGTGCCCATGGCGATGTGCGCGCCGGCCCAGCGGCGCGAGGCGAGCTCGCGGCGCAGCAGCTCGGGGGCGTTGGTCTTGACGACGATCTGCGAGTCGAAGCCGAGGCCGGTGTCGAGGTCGAGGTAGGCGTGCGTCTTGCGGGCGAAGCAGTACACGCAGGCGTGGCTGCACCCGCGGTACGGGTTCACGGTCCACTCGAACGGCATCCGCGAGGCGCCGGGCACCCGGTTGACGAGCGAGCGGGCGCGGACCTCGTGGAACGTGATCCCGCGGAACTCGGGGGCGTCGAAGGTGCGGGTGGTGACGGAGTCGGCACCGAACAGCGCGAGGGGGCCCGCGGGCCCGGCGGCCCCGTCCGTGCGGCCTCCCTCGTCCCCGGTCAGGTTGTCCCAGCGCATGGCACGCCTCCCTCGGTCGTTCCCGGCCCCGAGAATAGAACAAACGTTCCCATGATCGTGCGCGGGCGGGCTCCGGTCACCCCCGCGAGGTCCGGGCCCGGACCTCGCGGAATCCCCCCTGCCGTCGGCGTCCATCGCCTTCGATGGCCCGGTGGAGGGGTCACGCGAGGGGGCGGGGGTACGGGGATGAGCGTGACGGAATCCGGACCGGAGGACACCGGCGGCCGGCGGTCGGGGCGCCGGCCGGGAGAGGTGGCGGCGGTCGTCTCGGCGGCGACCACCGTCGCCGGGCTGCTGCTGGCCGTCTTCGGCCTGCCCGGATCGGTGGTCTCCTCCGGGGCCGGGCCCCCCGCCCCGGGGACCCCCGCCCAGCCCGCGCCCGGCGCCACCGCCCCGTCGGTCCCGGGCCGGCCCACGACGCCGGCGCCCGCACCCCCGGGGCCCACCCCCGGAACGTCCGCCCCCGACGCGCCCGGCACCGGACCGGGCAGCCCGGCACCGGGCGGCACCCCGGCACCCGCGGAGCCCGCACCCCTGCCGGCCGACTGGCACCGCTTCACCGAGCCGGGCCTCGGCCTCTCCGGCGCGGTGCCCGACGGCTGGCAGTCCGAGGCCTCCGACGACCTGCGCCGCAACTGGAAGTCCCCCGACGGCGCACACGTCCTCGGCTACAAGCGCGACAGCTACCACGGCACCACCGGATGGAGGGCTTCCAGGTGCAGCGCACCCGCACCGCCCACGACGGCAGGGACGCCGTCGTCCTCACCCTCGACTACCACTGGCGCGGCCAGAGCGCGCCCCGCAGACGGGTCGAGCTGTTCGTCGCCGGCGCCGCGGGGCAGGTCTACCAGCTGTTCGTCGACAGCGGGGCGGCCTCCGGCGGGCCCGCCGAACAGACCCGGCTGTTCGACACCGCACGCGCCCAGCTCCGCACGGACGTCCGGTGACCCCGGGGCCCGATTTTGGGCCGCCGCCCCCGAAGTGGTTGGCTTGCCGCCGACGAGGCAACACAACCGCTGGAGGAACAGCTATGGCGCAGGTCGAGGCCACCACGGAGCGCATCATCGCCGCGGACGCGGACACCGTGTTCGACGCGCTGGCGGACTACACCGGTACCCGGGGCAAGCTGCTGCCCGAGCACTTCAGCGAGTACGAGGTGCGCGAGGGCGGCGACGGCGAGGGCACCCTCGTCCACTGGAAGCTCCAGGCCACCAGCAAGCGCGTGCGCGACTGCCTGCTGGAGGTCACCGAGCCCACCGACGGCCAGCTCGTGGAGAAGGACCGCAACTCCTCCATGGTCACCACCTGGATCGTCACCCCGGCCGGCGAGGGCAAGGCCAAGGCCGTCGTCACCACCGTCTGGAACGGCGCCGGCGGCATCGGCGGCTTCTTCGAACGCACCTTCGCCCCCAAGGGCCTCGGCCGGATCTACGACGCCGTCCTGGAGAACCTGGCCCGCGAAGTCGAGTCCTGAGCCCCGCCGTTGCCGGTGGGGCCGGGGTACGGCCTCACCGGTTCGGGTGGATTCCGTGCGCCGCCGGTCCGGTGGCGCACGGGCGCGCCCGTCGGGCCGCGGAGGGCCCGGAAAGCTAGGGTGGAGACCCGCGTGGACGGGGTCGTACGCGTTCGTCCGCGCCGCCCGCCGCGCCGTGCGCGCACCCGACCTCCGGGGGCCCGATGAAGATCCTCATCTCCGCCGACATGGAAGGCGCCACCGGCGTCACCTGGCCCGCCGACGTCCTGCCCGGCACCCCCGAGTGGGAGCGCTGCCGCCCGATGTTCACCTCCGACGTGAACGCGGCCGTGCTCGGCTTCCTCGACGGCGGCGCCGACCGGGTCCTCATCAACGAGGCCCACTGGACCATGCGGAACCTGCTCCTCGAACAACTCGACGAGCGGGCCGAAATGATCACCGGTCGGCACAAGACCCTGTCCATGGTCGAGGGCGTCCAGCACGGCGACGTCGACGGGGTCGCCTTCATCGGCTACCACACCGGCGCCGGAACCGAGGGCGTCCTCGCCCACACCTACCTCCCCAACACCATCACCGGGGTCTGGCTGAACGGCGTCCGCGCGAGCGAGGGCCTGCTCAACGCCCACGTCGTCGCCGAGTACGGGGTCCCGGTCGTCCTCGTCACCGGGGACGACCTGACCTGCCGGGACGCCGCCGTCTACGCCCCGGACGCGGTCACCGTCGCCGTCAAGGACCACGTCTCCCGCTACGCCGCCGTCTGCCGCACCCCCGCCCGCACCGCCGCCGACATCCGGGCCGCCGCCAAGCAGGCCGCCGCCCTCGCGGTGCGCCGGGATCCCGTGCCCGGCGGCCCGTACACGGTGGAGCTGGAGTTCGACGCCGAGCACCTGGCGGCGTACGCCACCCTCGTCCCGGGCGTCGAGCGCAGCGCGGAGCGCCGGGTCGCGTACACCAGTGATGCGATGTACGAGGGGATCCGGACGTTCAAGACGGTCACGACGGTCGTCTCCTCGGCCGTGGAGGAGCACTATGGCTGACATGTCCGTAGCCACGCCCCCGCACCGGGCCGACGGGTCCCCGGTCGACCGGGCGGCCCTCGACGAGGTCGTCGACTTCACCTCCCGGCTCATCCGCATCGACACCACCAACCGCGGCGGCGGCGACTGCCGCGAGCGCCCCGCCGCCGAGTACGCCGCCGAGCTGCTGGCCTCCGCCGGGCTGGAGCCCGTACTCCTCGAACGCACCCCCGGCCGCACCAACGTGGTGGCCCGGATCGCCGGAACCGACCCCTCGGCCGAGGCCCTCCTCGTCCACGGCCACCTGGACGTGGTCCCGGCCGAGGCCTCCGACTGGAGCGTCGACCCCTTCTCCGGGGAGGTCCGCGACGGCGTCGTCTGGGGGCGCGGCGCCGTCGACATGAAGAACATGGACGCGATGGTGCTGGCCGTCGTCCGGGCCTGGGCGCGGGCCGGCGCGGCCCCCCGCCGGGACATCGTGATCGCCTTCACCGCCGACGAGGAGGACAGCGCGGCCGACGGCTCGGGTTTCCTCGCCGACCACCACCGCGACCTCTTCGAGGGCTGTACGGAAGGGCTCAGTGAAGCCGGCGCCTTCACCGTGCACACCGGTCCCCGGCAGCCCCTCTACCCCATCGCCGCCGGCGAACGCGGCACCGCATGGCTGAAGTTGACCGCCCGCGGCACCACCGGGCACGGCTCCAAGCCCCACCCGGCCAACGCCGTCACCCGGCTCGCCGCCGCCGTCGCCCGCATCGGCGAGCACCGGTGGCCGGTCCGCCTCACCGGCACCGTCGCCGCCTGCATCGCCGAACTCGCCGCCCTGCAGGGCCTGTCGGTCGACCCGCGCAACGGCCGCACCGACCTCGACGAGCTCCTGGCCAAGCTCGGCCCCGCCGCCGCCCTCGTCGAGGCGACCCTGCGCAACAGCGCCAACCCGACGATGCTGAGCGCGGGCTACAAGCTCAACGTCGTCCCGGGCACCGCCACCGCGTACGTGGACGGCCGGATCCTGCCCGGCGGCGAGGAGGAGTTCCTCGCCACCCTCGACGAGCTGACCGGACCCGACGTCACCTGGGAGTTCCACCACCGCGAGGTGGCCCTCGAAGCCCCCGTCGACGGGCGGACCTTCGCCGTGCTGCGCGAGTCCGTGGAGCGCTTCGACCCGGCCGGGCGGGTCGTGCCGTTCTGCATGGCCGGCGGCACCGACGCCAAGCAGTTCTCCCGCATCGGGATCACCGGCTACGGCTTCTCCCCGCTCAAACTGCCCCCCGGCTTCGACTACTGGTCCCTCTTCCACGGCGTGGACGAGCGGGTCCCCGTCGACGCCCTGCACTTCGGCGTCCACGTCCTCGACCACGCGCTGCGGACGCTGTGATGGCGAGCCGGTGAAGGCCTCCCGACCCGACCCGGCGGCCGGCGCCGCAGCCCCGGTCCCGGTCGCGGCCGCGCAGGAACCGTACGGGAGCTGGCCCTCGCCCCTCGACGCCGGGCTCGCCGCCTCCCTCGACGGCCGGCCCGAGTACGTCGGCACCGTCGGCCCCGAGGTGTGGTGGACCGAGCCCCGCCCCGCCGAGGGCGGCCGCCGCACCCTGGTGCGCCGGCCCGCCGGCGGCCCCCCGGCCGAGGCCCTGCCCGCCCCGTGGAACGTCCGCAGCCGGGTCACCGAGTACGGCGGCCGCCCCTGGGCGGGCACCGATCGGCCCGCCGGCGGCCCCCTGGTGGTCTTCGTCCACTTCGCCGACCAGCGGATGTACGCGTACGAGCCGGACGCCCCCGGCGGCCCCGCCCCGCGCCCGCTCACCCCGCTCTCCCCGGTCGGCGGCGGGCTGCGCTGGGCCGACCCGGTGCTGCGCGGCGCCGAGGTGTGGTGCGTCCTGGAGGAGTTCACCGGGCCGGGGCCGACCGACGTCCGCCGGGTGCTGGCCGCCGTACCGGTGGACGGGTCGGCCGCCGGCGACCGCTCCCGGGTGCGGGAGCTCACCGACGACCGGCACCGGTTCACCACCGGGCCCCGGCCGTCCCCCGACGGGCGGTACGCGGCCTGGCTGGTGTGGGACCACCCGCGGATGCCCTGGGACGGCACCGAGCTGCGGCTCGCGGCCGTCGCCGCCGACGGCGCCCTGACCGGCGCCCGCACCGTCCTCGGCGGGCCCGAGGAGGCCGTGGCCCAGGTCGAGTGGGGCACCGACGGCAGCCTCCTCGCGGTCAGCGACCGCAGCGGCTGGTGGAACACGTACCGGGTCGACCCGGACAGCGGCGCGGCCGTCAACCTGTGCCCGCGGGAGGAGGAGTTCGGCGGCCCGCTGTGGAAGCCCGGCCTGAGCTGGCTGGCCCCGCTGCCCGACGGGCTCGTCGCCGTCCTGCACGGGCAGGGCTCCTCCGTCCTCGGCGTCCTCGACCCGGAGAGCGGCGACCTGGTGGACGCCGCCGGCCCCTGGACCGCCTGGCAGCCCACCCTCGCCGCCCACGGCCACCGGGTCTACGGGGTCGCGGCCAGCCCGCGCAGCGCCTACGAGGTGGTGGAGCTCGACGCCGAGAGCGGGCACGCCCGCGTGGTCGGCGCCGCCGGCGTCGACCCGGTCGACCCCGCCCACTACCCCGAACCCCAGACCCGTACCTTCCTCGGCCCCGACGACCGGGAGATCCACGCCCACGTCTACCCGCCGCACCATCCGGCGCGCCGGGCCCCCGCCGACGAACTGCCCCCGTACGTCATCTGGGCGCACGGCGGCCCCACCGACCACGTGCCGCCCGTACTGGACCTGCACATCGCGTACTTCACCTCCCGCGGCATCGGCGTCGCCGAGGTCAACTACGGGGGCTCCACCGGCTACGGGCGCGCCTACCGGGAGCGGCTGCGCGAACAGTGGGGCGTGGTCGACGTCGAGGACTGCGCGGCAGTGGCCCGCGCCCTGGCCGCCGAGGGCACCGCCGACCCGGACCGGCTCGCCATCCGCGGCGGCAGCGCCGGCGGCTGGACGGCCGCGGCCTCCCTCGCCGCGACCGACCTGTACGCGTGCGCCGCCATCCGCTACCCCGTCCTGGACCTCCGGGGCTTCGCCGAGGAGACCCACGACCTGGAGTCCCGCTACGTCGAAGCCCTGGCCGGGCCGCCGCAGACCCTCGCCGTACGCGACCGCGAGCGGTCCCCGGTGGCCCTCGCCGACCGGATCACCGCACCGTTCCTGCTGCTCCAGGGCCTGGAGGACCCGGTCTGCCCGCCCGCCCAGGCGGAGCGGCTGCTCGCCGCCCTGCGCGGGCGGGGCGTTCCGTACGCGTACCTGGCCTTCGAGGGCGAGGGGCACGGCTTCCGTCGCTCCGACACCATGGTCCGCGCCCTGGAGGCGGAACTCGCCCTGTACGCCCGGGTGTTCGGCATCGAACGGACCGACGTGCCACCGCTCCGCCTGGACACCAGCTGACGGGCCCGGCCCGGGCCCGGCCGCCGCACGGCCGGGCGGTGCTCGCGCAGGGCGGTGCCGGTCGTAGGCCGGTGCTCGGCGCAGGGCGGTACCGGTCGTAGCCCGGTGCTCGGCGCCGGTCGGCGCTCAGGCCGTGTGCAGCCAGACGCGGAGCGGGCCCAGCGGGGTGAAGCCGTGCCGGAGGGCCGTGCGCAGGTCCTCCCCGTGCTCGTACCCCACGACCGGCAGCCCCGGCCACAGCTCCGCGGTCCCGGCGAGGGCGCCCGCCCAGGCCTCGTCGTCCCCGACCCCGTCGGCGGCGAACACGTTCGACACCCCGACCACGCCGGCGGCCGCGTTCGCGACGGCCCCGGCCAGGATCCGCCCGTCCGCGTCCCGCCCGGCGAGGAAGGCGATGTCCCCGGTCAGCAGCGCCGGGTGGAACAGCCCCGAGCCGCCCTCCCCGTCCCAGGCGGCCTCCCACCGCTCGAGCTCCGCGACGTCCCCGACCCGCGACCACGACAGCGCCGGCGCCGGCGCCGGCGTCCGGTCCGGCGCGGCCGCGGCCGCCGGGCGGTGGATCCACTGCGCCTCGAAGAGCACCTCGAAGCCCTGCGGGGCCAGGTCCAGCACGGCGAAGCTGTCCTTGACCGAGCAGCCGGGGGAGTCCGTGTCCAGGGCCGCGACCAGGGCGGCCGCCTGGAGGTCCCGGCTCAGGGTCACCGCGTCGGGGTAGTAGGGCGGGGTGCGGCGCGCACTGGTCCAGGCGTCCGCGCAGAACGCACCGCCGGCACTGACCGCCGCGCACCAGGCCGCGTTGTTGCGGGCGGCGGCGCGCAGGAGTTCTTCGGTGTTCGGAATGGTGATCACCGCGGGATGATCACACACGATCTAGCCTGGCACGATGCGAATTTCCACCTACGTCGCCGAGGGGGAGCGCGTCGGGCTGCGCCCCTTCCGGCCCGCGGACGGCCCCGAGTTCACCGCCCGGGTGCGCGAGAGCCGGGACCTGCACCAGCCCTGGCTGTTCCCGCCCGCCACCCTCGAGGAGTACGAGCCGTACGCGGCCCGGCTGGCCGAGGGCGACGGCCGCGCCGGATTCCTCGTCTGCGAGCTCGCCACCAGCGCCATCGCCGGATTCGTCAACGTCAACAACATCGTCCGCGGGGCCTTCCTGTGCGGCGCCCTCGGATACGGCGCCTTCGCGCACGCCGCCGGGCGCGGGCTCCTCGGCGAGGCGCTCGGCCTCGTCGTCGGCCACGCCTTCGCCGACGAGCCGTCCGGTCTGGGCCTGCACCGCCTGGAAGCCAACATCCAGCCCGGCAACGCCGCCTCCATCGCCCTCGTCCGGGGCCGAGGCTTCCGGCTGGAGGGGCTGTCGCCCGACTTCCTCTTCGTGGCCGGGGCCTGGCGCGACCACGAACGCTGGGCGATCACCGCCGAGATGACCCC
The DNA here is from genome assembly GCF_055564695.1 of Streptomyces sp. NPDC029014. Lineage (NCBI taxonomy): Bacteria > Bacillati > Actinomycetota > Actinomycetes > Kitasatosporales > Streptomycetaceae > Streptomyces > Streptomyces sp. NPDC029014. The sequence goes on along the minus strand of NZ_JBVHVT010000013.1, from coordinate 102,272 downwards.
GCCCGGCGCGGCCGGCACTCCTGCGCCCCTTCACCGCCATGGCGCAGGATGAGGAGATGCGAAACCTGGTACTCCTCGACGCCCCCTCCAACCTGGGGCTGCGCCCGCCCGTGCCCGGCACCGTGCCCGGCGTGTACAAGCTCGCCGGAGCCCTGCGCGAGCAGGGCCTGCTGGCCCGGCTCGGCGCCCGCGAGGGCGGGGTCGTCGTACCGCCCCGCTACGACCGCGGCGCCTGGCGGGAGGGCGACGGGGTGTTCCACGCCGCGCCGCTGGCCGCGTACACCGTCACCCTCGCCGACCGCATCGAGAAGCACCTGCGGGCCGGGGAGTTCCCCGTCGTGCTCGGCGGGGACTGCTCGATCCAGCTCGGCGCCTCCCTGGCCCTGCGCCGCCTCGGCCGCTACGGGCTCGCCGCGATCGACGGCTCAGCGGACTTCCGCCACCCCGGCAACGAGGCCGTCAACGGTCCGGTCGGGGCCGCCGGCGGGGAGGAGCTCGCCCTGGCCACCGGCCGCGGCCAGGCCGACCTCGCCGACCTGGAGGGCCTCGGCCCCTACCTGCGGGACGAGGACGTACGCCTCTTCGGGCTGCGCGACGGCGACGCGGACCTGTCCGAGCTGCGGGCCGCGGGCATCCGCACCGCCACCGTCGGCGCGATCCGCGCCCGCGGCGCCGAGGCCGTCGCCCGGGCCGCGCTGGACGGGCTGCACCCGCCGGTCACCGAGGGCTTCTGGGTGCACCTGGACGCCGACGTCCTCGACCCCGAGGTGATGCCCGCCGTCGACAGCCCCGACCCCGGCGGGCTCCTCCCCGGCGAACTGGCCGCGCTGCTGCGGGTGCTGGTGCGCTCCCCGCGGTGCGTCGGCCTCAACGTCACCATCTACGACCCGGACCTCGACCCCGACGCGCGGGCCGGCGCGCTGCTCGCCGACCTCGTCGCCGGTGCCTTCGAGTGACGGCCCGGGCCACGGCTTTGCGTAATCCTGACCGGTGGTGATCCGCGGAACCCCTGTGCACCGGCCGCCGTGGCGTGTTCCATTTCCTCCATGGCCACCACCGTCCGCCGTGCCGTACTGACCCTGCCCGCCGCCCCGTTGGGCCCCGAGAACCCGCTGCCCGCGCTCGGCGCGCCCGCCGGGGTCCACGTCCTGGACGAGCGCGCCCGGGCCGGTCTGCCGCGCGACATGGCCCGGCAGACCGGCTACGCGCCCCTGCGCTCGCTGCTGCCCGTCCGCATCCTCGACGGGTACGGACGGCAGCGCCGGGAGCGGGAGTTCGAGGCGATCGTCCTGGAGAACGCCCACCTGCGCGCCACCGTCCTGCCCGGCCTCGGCGGCCGCGTCCACTCCCTCGTCCACCTGCCCACGGGCCGCGAACTGCTCTACCGCAACCCGGTGTTCCAGCCCGCGAACTTCGCCCTCAACGGGGCCTGGTTCTCCGGCGGCATCGAATGGAACATCGGCGCCACCGGCCACACCACCCTCTCCTGCGCCCCGCTGCACGCGGCGACCGTACCCGCGCCGGACGGCGGGGTGATGCTCCGGTTGTGGGAATGGGAGCGGCTGCGCGACCTGCCGTTCCAGGTGGACCTGTGGCTGCCGGACGACTCCGCGTTCCTGTACGCCGCCGTCCGCATCCGCAACCCGCACGAGCGGCCCGCACCCGTCTACTGGTGGTCCAACACCGCCGTCCCCGAGGACCACGGCACCCGCGTCCTCGCCCCGGCCGACGAAGCCTGGTGCCACGGGTACGAGCGCGCCCTGCGCCGCGTCCCGGTCCCGGAATGGCAGGGCGCCGACCGCACGTACCCGCTGCGCAGCGAGTACGCGGCGGACTTCTTCTACGAGGTGGACGCCGCCGGCGGCGCCGGGACCCGCCCCTGGATCGCCGCCCTCGACGCCTCGGGCAGCGGCCTCGCCCAGACCTCCACCGCCGTGCTGCGCGGCCGCAAGCTCTTCGTGTGGGGCGCCGGAGCCGGCGGCCGGCGCTGGCAGGACTGGCTGACCGAGCCGGGCAGCGGCGGCTACGCCGAGATCCAGGCCGGGCTCGCCCGCACCCAGCTGGAACACGTACGCCTGGAGGCCGGGGCGGAGCTGAGCTGGCTGGAGGCGTACGGGCCGCTGGCCGCGGACCCGGCGGCCGTGCACGGCCCCGACTGGGCGGCGGCCCGCACCGAGGCGGGCCGGGCCCTGGACGCGGCCCTGCCCCGGGAACGGGTCGAGGAGGCGTACGCGGCCTGGCGCGACACGGCCGACGCCGAGCCGGGGGAGCGGCTGGCCCGAGGCTCGGGCTGGGGAGCCCTGGAGGTCCTGTGCGGCGGCCACAAGCTCCCCGGCACCCCCTTCGCGGAAGCCGACCTGGGCGAGGAGCAGCAGCCCTGGCTGGAGCTGTGGCGCAGCGGGGCCTTCCCCGCCCCGGACCGCGCGGCGCCCCCGGCGCCCCCGGGGCCCAGCCTCGTCGCCCCGCACTGGCGGGACACCCTGGAGACCGCCCCCGCCGACCCGCTGACCGAGTACCACCTGGGCGTGGCCCAGTGGCACGCGGGCGACGTGGCCCAGGCCGTCCGCAGCTGGGAGCGGGGCCTCCCCCGGGCCGCCTCGCGCTGGCCACTGCTGCGCTGCCTGGCGGCCGCCGACACCCTGTCCGGCGATCCCGTGCGCGGGGCCCGCCGTTACGCGGAGGCCTTCGCCGACCTGGCCCGGGAGAGCCGCGGCGACGCCGCCTGGGAGGCCGCCGAGTCCGCCCTCGGCCGGGAGGCGATGACCGCCCTGCTGGAGACGGGCCGCCCGGCCGAGGCCCGCTCGGTGTGGGACCGGCTGAGCCCCGCCCTGCGCGAACAGCCCCGCTTCCGCCTGCTGGCGGCGCTGCTGCTGGCGGCGGAGGGCCACATGGCCGCGGCCCGCCGCGTCTTCGAGGACGGCTTCGAACTCCCGGACCTGAGGGAGGGCGACGAGATCCTGGCGGAGGTCTGGTCCCGCATCACCGACCGCCCCCTCCCCCCGGCGTACAACTTCCGCATGCGCCCGCCGGGCTGACCGGTCGACGACGGCCCCCGCCGACGGCGCCCGGCGTCCCCGCCGCACCTCCGCCCGCAAGCCGCGCCGCGCCGCCCGCCCTTGGGTGGCGGGCCGCGGCGGGGGCGAGGAGAGTGGCTTGGAGGGGAGCACGCCCACGGCAGGAGGCGGTGAGACCCATGCCGGAGACGCTGCTCGAACAGCACGCCGCCGCGCTCAGGCTCTTCGGGGAACACGTGCGCGCCGTCGAGGACGACCAGTGGGGCGCCCCGACCCCGTGCACGGAATGGACCGTACGCGACCTCGTCAACCACGTCACCGGCGAGCAACTGTGGATCCCGCCGCTGGTCACCGACGGCAGCACCGTCGCCGAGATCGGCGACCGGTTCGCCGGCGACGTCCTCGGCGACGACCCGGTCGCCGCCTGGGAGCGGGCCGCCGGGGCCGCGCACGCCGCGTTCGCCGCGCCCGGCGCGCTGGAGCGCACCGTCACGCTGTCGTACGGGCCCACGAAGGGGACGGCCTACTGCTCGGAGCTGACCGCGGACTGCGTCGTGCACACCTGGGACCTGGCGCGGGCCATCGGCGCCGACGACCGGCTGCCCGACGGGCTCGTCGAGTTCTCCCTGAAGGAGGTCATGCCGTACGCGGACGGGCTCGCCGCCAGCGGCATGTTCGCGGCGCCGCTGGAGGTCCCGCCGGGTGCCGACGCCCAGACCAGGCTGCTGGCCCTGGTCGGTAGGAAGGGCTGACAGAACGGGCGCAAACCGGCGGAAAATCGTATAAAGGGCATGGTCGGTCTCAAGGGCATGGTCGGTCGGTCTGCGGAGCGGTACCGGCGCGTCAGGACGAGCCGGGGAAGGCAGGGCCAGGTGGAGGGGATGCGGCGCACGGCGGAGGGCCGGGGCCCGGTCCGGTTCGGGCCGCTCCCGCCCCCGCCCGGCCTGCCCGTGCCGCCGGAGCTGACCGCCGTGCTCGCCGCGGCCGCCGAGCGCTCCGCCCCCGAGCCCCCGGGCGGCGGCGCACCCGTGCACGAGGCCGCCTGCCGGCACTGGGAGCGCCGCGGCCTCGCCGTCGATCCGGAACACGTGGCCGCCGCGCCCGGCGGGCCCGCGCTGCTGCTCGCGCTGGTCGGCGCGTTCGGGGGCGACGTACTGCTGCCCCGGCCGTGCCCGGCCTGGTGGACCCCGCAGGTCCGGCTGCTGGGGCGGCGGGCGTACCACGTGCCGACGCCGGCCGAGTGCGGGGGCGTGCCCGACCCGTACGCCCTGCTCGAAACCGTGCGCCGGGTGCGGGCCGAGGGCGGCGACCCGCGGGTGCTGGTGCTGTCCGTCGCCGACGACCCGACCGCGACCGTGCCGCCGCCCGAGCTGCTGCTCGAAGCCTGCGAGGCCGCCGTCACCGCCGACCTCTTCGTCATCAGCGACGAGAGCTGGCGCGACACCGTGCACCGGCCGCACGACACCCTCGTCCTCAGCCCCGCCGAGATGCTGCCCGACCGGGCCGCCGTCCTCCTCGACCTGTCCGGGGCCCTGCTGCCCGCCGGCTGGCCCGCCGCCGTCGCCCGCTTCCCCGGCACCCCGCAGGGCACCTGGCTGCGGGCCCGCACCCTCGACGTCCTCGCCGCCACCGGCGCCCTGGTCGCCGCCCCCGTCGCCGCGGCCGCGGCCCACGCCCTCCGCGAACCCGCCGCCGTCGCCGAACGCGCCCGCGCGGCCGCCGCCCTGCACGGGACCGTCGCCGCCGCCGTCCACCGCCGTCTGCTCGCCGCCGGAGCCCTGGCCCGACCGCCGCAGGCCGGGCGGCACGTGTACGCCGACCTGACACCGCTGCGGTCGGGACTCGCCCGCCACGGCGTGAGCGACGCCATGGAGCTGGAGGACTGGCTCGGTGCCCGGCTCGGCGCCCCCACCCCCGGCGGCCAACGCTTCGCCGACGAGCTCGGCGAACTGCGGGTCCGCCTGTCCACCGGCCCGCTGCTCGGCGCCGACCCGCAGGAGCGGCTCGCCGCGCTCACCGCCCCCGACCCCCTCGAACTCCCGCACATACGCGCCTGCCTGGACCAGCTCGATTCGGTCCTGGCCGGGCTGGCCGGCTGACCGTGTCCCACGCCCACCGACACGACGAGCGGAGACTTCTCGATGAGGGACCACCCCCGCGCCGCCGCCCCGCCCCCCACCGCGTCGGCCGCTCCACCTCCTGCGCCGCCGGCCGCCCCGCCCCCCGCCCCTTCGGGCCCGACCGCGCAGGTGCCCGTCTCGCCGGCGGCCGGCGTCACGGCTCCCGCCGGGACGGGGGCGGCCGCGCGGCGCGGGGTCGGCGGGTTGCGGCCCGTGGGGGAGCGGCGGAGGTGGCCGCGGTCGTTCGCCGATCGGCTGACCACTCCGCTGCCCGGGCTGCGCGCCTACGCCCGGCTCGCCCGTGAAGGCGTCTTCCGGCCCGGCCCCGAGGGCCTGCGCGGCATCCCCGACCTGCCCTACGCGCCGGGCCCGCTGCCCGACCTCGCCCCCGGCACCGCCTGCGTCACCTGGGCGGGACACGCCAGCTGGGTGGTGCGGACCGGTGGGCTGACCATCCTCACCGACCCCGTCTGGTCCCGCCGGATCCTCGCCACCCCGCCCCGGATGACCCCCGCCGGGATCCGCTGGGAGGACCTGCCGCCCGTCGACGCGGTGGTGATCAGCCACAACCACTACGACCACCTCGACGCCCCCACCCTCCGGCGGCTGCCCCGGCACACGCCCCTCTTCGTCCCGGCCGGCCTCGGCCGCTGGTGCCGGCGCCGCGGCTTCACCCGCGTCACCGAGCTCGACTGGTGGGAGGCCGCGGAACTGCGCGGCGTGCGCTTGGACTTCGTCCCCGCCCACCACTGGTCGAAGCGGTCCCCCCTCGACACCTGCCGCACCCTGTGGGGTGGCTGGATCCTCACCGACACCCGGTCCGCGACCCCGCGCACGGTGTACTTCGCCGGCGACACCGGGTACGGCCACTGGTTCGCCGAGATCGGCCGCCGCCACCCCGGCATCGACCTGGCCCTGCTGCCGATCGGCGCCTACGCCCCCCGCTGGTGGCTGTGCGACGTCCACACCGACCCCGAGGAGGCCGTGCAGGCCTGCCGCGACGTCGGGGCCCGCCGGATGGCGCCGATGCACTGGGGCACGTTCGTCCTGTCCGCCGAGCCGGTCATGGAGCCCCTGCACCGCGCCCGCGCCGCCTGGGCCCGCGCCGGCCTGGACCGCGGCGACCTCTGGGACCTGCCCGTAGGGGCGTCCCGCGCCTGGTGACCACCCGCTACCTCGCCCCCCGCGGCCGCGCCCGCAGTCGCCGCCATCCCGCCGGCGCCGCGCTCACCAGCAGGGCCAGCGCGACCGCCGCCACCACGCCCTGCCACGGCTCCGTGAACAGCGCCCCGCCCAGGATCCCGATCAGCCCGTACGTCGCCGCCCACGCCACGCACGCCGGCAGGTCGCCCCGCGCGAACCGTCCCAGCGGCAGGTGCGCCAGGAGGCAGGCCACCATCACCGGGATGCGTCCCGCGGGTACCAGCCGGGACAGTACGAGCACCAGCACCCCGTGCTCGTCCAGCCGCCGCCGGGCCTGCTCCAGCCGCTCCGGCGCGGCCCGTGCGCGCAGCGCCTCCACCCACCGGGAGCCGCCGGGGGACCGCACCCCGCGCTGCCCGATCCAGTACAGGGCGACGTCCCCGGTGAACGCCGCCGCCGCGGCCACCGCGAACACCGCCAGCACCCCCACCGGCGGCTGCTGCTGATGGAACGCCACCACCGCCGCCGAACTCACCAGCGCCCCCGTCGGCACCACCGGCACCAGCGCTCCCAGGGCCACCAGCACGAACAGCGCCGGGTAGCCGACCGCCTGCTGCGTGGTCTCCGGCGGCACCCGCCCGACCGCCGTCACCGCCGCCGTCGTCACCGTCGCCGTTGCCGCCGCGAGCCCGGGCCCCGTCACGGCAGCCGCACCCGATCCCCGTGGCCCGGCACCCGGACCGCCACCTTCGGCGCCAGCCGCCCGGCGTGCCGCAGGAACTCCTCGCCCGGCGCATGGAACTCGTGCGGGCGCACCGCGTCCAGCCCGATCGGCCAGTACGTCCCGTAGTGCACCGGCACCGCCGCGGCCGGCGCCAGCGAGGCCAGCGCCCGGGCCGCCCGGCCCGCGTCCAGGTGCCCCGGCCCCAGGTACGGGCCCCAGCCACCCACCGGCAGCAGCGCCACGTCCACCGGCCCCACCTCCTCGGCCATCGACGCGAACAGCCCCGTGTCCCCGGCGAAGTACGTCCGCCGGGTGCCCTGCACCACGTACCCGAGCGCCGGTGCCAGGTGCGGCCCGAACGGCAGCCGCCGCCCGTCGTGCCGCGCGCTGACGGCCCGTACCGTCACCCCGGGGCCCACGCCCACCTCGTCCCCCGGGAGCACCTCCGTCACCGTCAGGGACCGCACCGCGGCCAGCCGCGCGAGCCCCGGCAGGGCCTGCCGCGCCCCGCGCGGCACGACCAGCCGGGTCCCCGGCGCCAGCCGGGCCAACGAGGGCAGGTGCAGGTGGTCGGCGTGCAGGTGCGACACCACTGCCACGTCGGCCCGGGCAGCCTCCGGGGGCGGCAGCGCCCCCCTCCGCCGGCGCAGGTGCGCCAGCCGCCGGGCGAACAGCGGGTCCGTCAGCACCCGCACCCCGGAATCCTCGACCGTGCAGGCGGCATGCCCCCACCAGGTGATCTCCACCGGCATCCGGCACCCCCGTCCCGTCGCGGCCCGGCACCGCACGAGCCGCACCCATGAGCCTAGATGCTGCCCGGCACCGGCGCCGGCAACCGAAAGCGTCCGCACCCCTCCTCCCGGGCCCCGGATCGGAGTAGGGTCGGGCGGCATGGATGAGCTGCGCGTGGCCGCGATCGCCAGCCTGGCCCCGCTCGAGGATCTGGACACCGACCCCTTCGCCGTGGACACCCGGAGCCAGCGCGCCATGTGCGACCGCTGGGCCGCCGACCAGGGCTACGTCGTCACCAGGGAGCTGCTCGTCTACGGGCTGCGCCCCGACCACTGCGCGTTGTGGTGCGACGTGGACGCCGGGCAGGTCGACCTGTTCGTCGCCCCCAACCACCGCGTGCTCGCCCGGGCGCTGCGCTCCGTCGAGGAGTTCGTCGCGGAGTGCCGGCGGCGCGGGGTGCGGCTGGAGACCTCGGGGCTCGACGAGCCGCAGTACACCGCGGCGATGAAGGCCGAGGTGCACCGCCGGCTCTCCATGCCGACGGCCGGATACGACGGCACCTGACCGGCCGGGCCGCACCTGACCGCAGGGGCCGCACCCCGGCGTCCCGCCCGGCCCCGACCCGCCCGCACCCCGGCCCCCGCTGTGCGACGCTGGACGAGGCGGCCAGGACCGCGGGCGGCGCGCGCGGGCCCGGGGTGCGTCCAGGCCGTGGCCGGGGGCGACACGAGGCGGGTGCGGCGTGCGGCGAGGACGGGTGCGGAGCACGGGCGGCGCCCTGCTCCGCGTGATCGTGGTCTGGGCGGTGTCCACCCTGACGATGCTGGCGCTGGCCGGCATCCTGCCCGATTTCCGGCTGCAGTCCGGCAACGGCGAGAGCATCACCCAGGTCGGGTTGACCGCGGCCTGGGGCGCCGGGGTGTTCGGCCTGCTGAGCGCGCTGGTGTGGCCGGTACTGGTACGGGCCCTGCTGTTGGTCCCGGCCCTGGTGCTGGGCCTGCTCGTGTTCTTCCTCAACGGCTCCCTGCTGCTGATGGCGCTCCGCCTGATCCCGTCCGGGCACGGTGAGGCCGCCCCCGAGACCGCGGTCGTGGTGGCCGCCGTCATGTCGGCCGTGGCCTCGGCGACCTCGACCGCCCTCGCGGTCCGTGACGACGACGCCTACCGGCGGCGCCTCCACCGGCTGGCCCGGCTCGCCGACCGGCGGCGCCGGCGCCGCCCCGGGGCGGGTGCGCCCGGCGCCCGGCCCACCCCGCCGGGCCTGCTCTTCCTCCAGCTCGACGGCGTCGGCCACCGGGTGCTGAGCGAGGCCGCGGCCGGCGGGGTGATGCCGACGGTGGCCGACTGGCTCGGGCGCAGCCACCGCATCACGTCCTGGCGCACCGACTGGTCCAGCCAGACCGGCGCCAGCCAGCTCGGCATCCTGCACGGCTCCACCTTCGACGTGCCCGCCTTCCGCTGGTACGAGAAGGAGAGCGGCGAGGTGATGGTCTGCAACCGGCCCACCAGCGCCGCTGAACTCCAGCGCCGGGCCGTCGCCCGCACCGGGGACGGCGGGCTGCTCACCCTGGACGGGGCCAGCCGCGGCAACCTGTTCAGCGGCGGCGCCGACCAGCTGGCCCTGGTGCTGTCGGTCTCGGCCCGCCGGGGCCGGGCGAACCGTTCGCGGGCCGGCTACTTCGCGTACTTCTCCGACCCGGCGAACGCCGTCCGCACCGCGGTCTCCTTCGTCGCCGAGGTCGGCCGGGAGATCGCCCAGTCGGTACGGGCGCGCTGGCGCGGCGAGGGGCCCCGGGTGTCCCGGGGCGGCCTGTACCCGCTGATCCGGGCCTTCGCGACGGTCGTCGAACGCGACGTGGTCGTGGCCGCGGTGATCGGCGACATGCTGGCCGGGCGCTCCGTGATCTACGCCGACCTGGTCGCGTACGACGAGGTCGCCCACCACTCGGGCCCGCGCGGCCGGGACACCGACCAGGTGCTGGCCCGGCTCGACCGCAGCCTCGCGCTCCTGGCGCGGGTCGCCGAGCACGTGCCGCGCACCTACCGGATCGTGCTGCTGTCGGACCACGGGCAGAGTCCGGGGGAGACCTTCCTGAGCCGGTACGGGCTGACCCTGAAGGACCTGGTCCGGGCGGGCTGCGGGCTGCCCGTCCCCCGCCGGGCCGGCACCACTCCCAGCGGGGCCGAGGCCCGGGCGGCGGTGCTGGCGGCCCTGCACCGGCCGGTGGAGGGCGAGGAGGAGCAGCCCCGGCCGGGGCGCCCGGACCCGGTGGTGCTGGCCTCCGGCAACCTCGCGGTGATCTCCTTCCCGGACGTTCCGGGCCGGGCGCGGCGGGACCGGATCGAGGAGGCGCACCCGGCGCTGCTGCCGACCCTGGCCAACCATCCGGGCATCGGGTTCCTGCTGGTGGACGGGGAGGTGCTGGGTCCGGGCGGGGCGACGGCCCGGCTGGCCGTGCCGGGGGAGGCGGAGGCCCTGCTGGCCCCGTTCGGACCGGGGGCGGCCGAGGCGGTTCGGCGCAGTGACGGTTTCCCGCACGCCCCCGACATCATGGTGAACTCGGCGTACGACCCGGAGACCGGGCAGGTGCACGCCTTCGAGGAGCAGATCGGCTCGCACGGCGGCCTGGGCGGGGAACAGGGGGAGGCGTTCCTGATGTGGCCGGCGGAGCTGTCGGAGCCGGACCCGCCGGACCTGGTGGGCGCGGAGGCCGTGCACCGTGTGTTGCGCGGCTGGCTGCGGGAGCTGGACGGCCCGGAGGTGCCCTTGGGGCTGGCAGTGCCCCTCGGTCCGGAGGTGCCTCTGGGGCCGGAGGCGCCTCTGGGTCCGGAGCCGTCCTCGGGGCCGGAGGTGAAGGATCGGCGGTCAACGGCCCCGCAGAACGGAATCCTTCCGTCCGCGGGGGTGTCCGCGCCGGACGAAAGCCGTTGATTTGGCGGGGTCCGCACCGTGCCGGAGCATGTGTCGACCTGTCCGGCATGTGAAACACCCGAGGCGCGACCCCTTGAGCACCACCCCTGCCATAGCCCCGGCCCCCGAGGCCTCCGCCCCCGCCCCCGAGACCGCGGAGGTGGGCACGGGCGACCCGCACGCCCGCCGCTTCGGCCTCCCGATCGCGACCTGCCTGGTCATGGGCAACATCATCGGCGGCGGCATCTTCCTGCTGCCCGCCTCCGTGGCCCCGTTCGGCACGATCAGCCTGGTCGCGTTCGGCGTGCTCACGCTCGGCGCGATCGCCCTGGCCCTGGTCTTCGGCCGGCTCGCCGAGCGCCTCCCGCAGACCGGCGGCCCGTACGTGTACGCCCGCGCCGCCTTCGGCGACTTCGCCGGCTTCCTCGCGGCCTGGACCTACTGGATCACCTCCTGGGTGTCGAACGCGGCCCTCGCCGTCGCCTCGGTCGGCTACCTGTCGGTCCTCTTCCCGGCCATCGGCGCGCACAAGTGGTCCATGTGCCTGGCGGCGCTGGCCATGCAGTGGCTCCCGGCGCTCGCCAACCTGGCCGGCACCCGCTGGGTGGGCGCCGTCCAACTCGTCTCCACCGTGCTGAAGTTCGCCCCGCTGCTGCTGGTGGCCGTGGGCGGGCTGTTCTTCTTCGACCCGGCCAACCTCGGCCCGTTCCAGGCCACCGGCCAGAGCCCGGCCGGCGCCCTCTCCGCCTCCGCGGCGATCCTCCTCTTCAGCTACCTCGGCATGGAGTCGGCCGCCGTCAGCGCCGGCGAGGTCCGCGACCCGGCCCGCAACGTCGGCCGGGCCACCATCCTCGGCACCATCGGCGCCGCCGTCGTCTACCTGCTGGGCACCCTCTCCGTGTTCGGCCTGGTCGCCCACGACCGGCTGGTCGACTCCGAGGCCCCCTTCACCGACGCCGTCAACGCCATGTTCGGCGGGACCTGGGGCGGCACCGTCGTCGCCTGCGCCGCCGTGATCTCGATGGCCGGCGCCCTGAACGGCTGGACCCTGCTCAGCGCGCAGACCCCGTACGCCGCCGCCAAGGACGGCCTCTTCCCGAAGGCCTTCGAGAAGAAGCAGCGGGGCGTCCCGGTGACGGGCGTGCTCGTCACCACTGCCCTGGCCTCCGCCCTGACCGTGTACAACTACACGGCCGGCTCCGGCGGCGTCTTCGAGGTCCTCGTCCTGGTCACCACCTTCACCGCCACCGTCCCCTACCTGCTCGCCGCCGCCGCGCAGATCCGTTTCCTGCTGGAGGGCAAGACCGAGCAGGTCGACCGCGGCCGCCTGGTCCGGGACGCCTCCCTCGCCATCGCCGCCTTCGGCTTCTCGATGTGGCTGGTCGCGGGCTCCGGGTACGCCGCCGTCTACCAGGGCACCCTGTTCCTCTTCGCCGGTGTCCTCGTCTACGCGGTGATCGCCGCCCGCAAAGCCCGCGCGGCCGCCTGACCTGCGGGCGTAGTTTGGAATGAGAGGACAAGCAGGGGGGCGCTAAGGGGTCGCCATGTCCGCGATCAGAGAGACCATCGACATTTCCGCCAGTCCTGAGGACGTCTACGCCTACGTGACGGACCCCAGACACCTCCCGGAGTGGCAGGAGAGCGCCGTCTCCGCCCGAGCGCTGGACGGCGCGCCGCCCCACGTCGGGCAGCGGGTCGCCGTCACCCGGAGGATGGGCAAGCGGGAATTCCCGATGACGATGGAGGTCAAGCAGCTCGACCCGCCCCGCAGTTGGCACATGGAGGGCGTCGACGGGCCCCTGCGCGGCCACGTCCACGGGGCCATCGAGCCGCTCGACGGCGGAAAGCGCTCCCGCCTGACCCTGGACCTCGAACTGGAGGGCCACGGCATCGGCAAGGTCATCGCCCCGCTCGTGGTCAAGCCCCACGTGCGCAAGGAGATGGCCCGCAACGAGGAGCGGCTGCGGAACCTCCTGGAGCACTGAACCCGCCGGTACGCGCAAGGCCCCCGTACCCCGCCCTCTCGGGCGGGGTACGGGGGCCGGCGTGTTTCCGGCTGACCCGAGGATCAGTCCAGGTAGTCGCGCAGCACCTGGGAGCGCGACGGGTGGCGCAGCTTCGACATCGTCTTCGACTCGATCTGGCGGATGCGCTCACGGGTGACCCCGTACACGCGGCCGATCTCGTCCAGGGTCTTCGGCTGGCCGTCGTTCAGGCCGTAGCGCATGGAGACGACGCCCGCCTCACGCTCGGAGAGCGTGCCCAGGATCGACTGCAGCTGCTCCTGGAGGAAGGTGAAGGAGACCGCGTCGGCCGGGACGACCGCCTCGGAGTCCTCGATCAGGTCACCGAACTCGCTGTCGCCCTCCTCACCCAGCGGGGTGTGCAGGGAGATCGGCTCACGCCCGTACTTCTGGACCTCGATGACCTTCTCCGGGGTCATGTCGAGCTCCTTGCCCAGCTCCTCCGGAGTGGGCTCGCGGCCGAGGTCCTGGAGCATCTGCCGCTGCACGCGGGCGAGCTTGTTGATGATCTCGACCATGTGGACGGGGATGCGGATGGTGCGCGACTGGTCGGCCATGGCACGCGTGATCGCCTGCCGGATCCACCAGGTCGCGTACGTGGAGAACTTGAAGCCCTTGGTGTAGTCGAACTTCTCCACGGCGCGGATCAGACCGACGTTGCCCTCCTGGATCAGGTCCAGGAAGAGCATGCCGCGGCCGGTGTAGCGCTTGGCGAGCGAGACCACGAGGCGGAGGTTGGCCTCCAGCAGGTGGTTCTTGGCCCGGCGGCCGTCCTCGACCAGGATCTCCAGCTCGCGCCGGTACGCGGGCTTGAGGTCCTCCTCCTCTTCGAGCTTGTACTCGGAGAACAGGCCGGCCTCGATGCGCTTGGCGAGCTCGACCTCCTGCTCGGCGTTGAGCAGCGGCACCTTGCCGATGAGCTTGAGGTAGTCCTTGACCGGGTCGGCGGTGGCACCGGCCACCATGACCGTCTGGGCCGGGGCGTCGTCCTCGTCCTCGTCGGACAGCACGAAGCCCTGGGCTCCCGGGGTCTCCTCCTCGACCTCGTCGACGAGCTCCTCGGTCTGCCAGTCCTCACCCTCGACGGACGGGTTCTCGGCGTCGTCGCCGTCCTTGGCGGTGGTCTTCTTGGCCGCCGCGGTGGTCTTCTTCGCGGCGGTCTTCTTCGCCGCGGCCTTCTTGACCGTGCGCTTCTTCGGCTCGGCGGCGGCCTCCGCCGCCTCGGCCTGCGGTGCGGCGGCCGACGTGGCGGATATTGCCGCGGCCGGGACGGTGGCGGCCGAGGCAGCGGCCTGCGCCGCAGCGGCGGCGGCAGCAGCAGCGGTCGCGGCCTTGCTGCGCGCGCCGATCGGACGCGGCGCGGCGACCTTCTTGGTCACGGTGCGGGCCGGGGCGGCGGCAGCCTTGCGGGGCTTCTTGGCGGCAGCCTTGGTGGCGGGGGCCGCGCTGACGTGGAGGGCGACACCCTCCTCGTCCAGGACCTGGTTCAGGCTGCGCAGGACCCGCTTCCACTGGTCCACCGGGATGCGGCCGGCCTCGAAGGCCTGGCGCACATCGTCACCGTTGATGTGACCCTGCTCGCGGCCGCGCTCGACGAGCGCGACCAGGGCCTCGGAATCGGCGATCTCCGGAGGGAACGTACGGGACGGGCTGAGCGACACAAGAAGCCTCTCGTTGCGAACAGATAAGGAGTGGGCGGACATCATCGCGCGGACTCGGGAAACAGACCGTGAGGGGGTCTGTATTCCGGGGCCGCGCGAGGACACCTGTCGGTTCATCGCATGCCCGAGTCGATTCGTTACGCGCTGAATTGAGTGACCTGCGCCACGCTGTGGACGCGCAACCGATCGGCCGGAAATCCGTCCGCGCGCCCGCGTCCCCGACACCGGCCCTCGACTCAGTCCGGTTTGCGGGCTTCGATGAGGAATCGAGCGGTATGCGCCACGAAAGAGCCGTTCCGCTCGATCTCCTCGTGCAGCTCCTGCAGGCGGTCACGGTAGTGGGCGATCGTGAAACCCGGAACCATCCAGATCACCTTCCGCAGGAAGTAGATCACCGCCCCGATGTCGTGGAACTCCGTCCGCAGCCGCTCGGAGCGCAGGTCGACGACCTCCAGCCCCGCCTTCGTGGCGTCGGCGACCGCGTCGTCGGGGTGCCGGGCCCGCCGGACCTCCTCCGGCTGCGGCCCGAGGAAGTACTCGACGAGCTCGAAGACGCTCGACGGCCCGACCTGCTGCGAGAAGTACGTGCCGCCCGGGCGCAGCACCCGCGCGATCTCCTCCCACCAGATGGTCACCGGGTGCCGGCTGCACACCAGCTCGAACGCTTCGTCCCCGAACGGCAGCGGTGGCTCGTCGGCGTCCGCGACCACCACCGCGCCCAGCGGGTGCAGCAGCCGGGTGGCCCTGTCGATGTTCGGCGGCCAGGACTCGGTCGCCGCCGTCAGCGGCGGCAGCGGCCCCGCCCCGGCGAGCACCTCGCCCCCGCCGGTCTGGACGTCGAGCGCGGAGCCGACCCGGGCGAGCCGCTCGCCCAGCAGGCGCTGGTAGCCCCAGGAGGGCCGCTGCTCGGTGGCCCGGCCGTCGAGCCAGGAGAAGTCCCACCCCTCCACGGAGACGGACTCGGCCTCCGCCACCAGATGATCGAATGTGCGTGTCATGTCCCACATCGTTCCAGGGTCGGCGCCGGTGATCCACCGGTTTGCCCGGGTCCCCGGCCCCGCAGCGGGCCCCCTCAGGCCGCCCGGGCCCGTCGACTACAGTGGACGCGGGCCGTGACTGGCGTTCGGGTGGATCACCACCGGGGAGCGGCCCGGCGTACGGCACACCCGTCGTGCGTCCGGCGTACCGCGCGTACGCCGACTGCCGCGCGCCTGGGCGAACCGCGATCCGCAGCGACGCCCAGGAGACCCCTATGACGACTGCCACCGCCCGCCTCATGGACGGCACCGCCCTCGCCCGCCGCATCACCGAGCAGACCGCCGCGCACGCCGCCGCCGTCACGGAGCGCACCGGGAAGGCGCCCTGCCTCGCGACCGTCCTGGTCGGCGAGGACCCGGCCTCCGTCACCTACGTACGGATGAAGCAGAACCGCTGCGCCAAGGCCGGCATCACCTCCCGCCACGTGGAGCTGCCCGCGCAGACCACCACCGAGGAACTGGTCGCCGTGATCACCGGCCTTTCCGAGGACCCCGAGATCAGCGGCATCCTGCTCCAGCACCCGGTCCCGCACCACATCGACGAGCGCGCCGCCTTCGAGGCCATCGCCCCGGGCAAGGACGTCGACGGCGTCACCATGCACTCCTTCGCCGCCATGGGCTTCGGCCTGCCGGGCTTCGTCTCCTGCACCCCCGGCGGCATCATGCGCCTGCTGGCCGCGTACGACGTCGACCTCACCGGCAAGCACGCCGTGGTCGTCGGCCGCAGCGCCATCCTCGGCAAGCCCGCCGGCATGCTGCTGCTGGAGCAGAACGCCACCGTCACCTACTGCCACTCCCGCACCCAGGACCTGTCGTCGATCGTCCGCCAGGCCGACGTCCTGGTCGCCGCCGTCGGCAAGGCCGAGTTCATCCGCGGCGAGGACATCAAGCCGGGCGCCGTGGTCCTGGACGCCGGATACAACGAGGGCAACGTCGGCGACGTCCACTTCGAGTCCGCCGCCGCCCGCGCCTCGCTGATCACCCCGGTCCCCGGCGGCGTCGGCCCGATGACCATCGCCGTACTGCTGGAGCAGACCGTGCAGGCGGCCGCCGCGCAGGCCGGCCTCGCCCTCGCCGACCTCTGACCGGCACCTCCTCGCGCATCCCGAACGTCCCGAGCGCCCCGGGCCGCCCCGCCCGGGGCGCTCCGGGGCGCCGCGCGTTCGCGGCCACCGCCACCGCCGCCGGCCGCCGCCGTCCCGGCCGGCAGGGGACTGACGCTTCTCGGACAGGTGGCGGTATCTTGTCGGCCGGATACGGATGACACGTGCCACACGCGGTCCGGGGGGAGCGCAGATGGACCTCTTCACGCCACTCGACCTGCCCCACGGCGGTCGACTGCCGAACCGACTGGCGAAGGCCGCGATGGAGGAGAGCCTCGCCGGGCCCGGCCAGCTGCCCGACGGGCGCATCGAGCACCTGTACCGCCGGTGGGCGCAGGGCGGCGCCGGACTGCTGATCACCGGGAACGTGATGGTGGACCGCCGGGCCCTGACCGCCCCCGGGACGATCGTCCTCGACGCGCACGCCCCGCTCGGCCCCTTCCGCCGCTGGGCCCGGGCGGCCTCGTCGGGCGGCGGTCAGGTCTGGATGCAGATCAACCACCCCGGCCGGCAGGTGGGAGCGGAGATGCCCGGCACCGCCTGGGCGCCGTCCGAGGTCGGGGTGAGCCTCGGCAGGCACACCAAGCGGTTCGCCCGCCCCACCGCGATGACCGAGGCCGAGATCCTGGCCACCGTGCACCGCTTCGCGGTCACCGCCCGGCGGGCCCGGGAGGCCGGCTTCCACGGCGTGCAGATCCACGCCGCCCACGGCTACCTCCTCAGCCAGTTCCTCTCCCCGCTGGTCAACCGGCGCACCGACGGCTGGGGCGGCAGCCTCCCCAACCGGGTCCGGCTGCTCACCGAGGTCGTCCGGGCCGTCCGCGCGGAGGTCGGGAACGACTTCGCGGTCGCGGTCAAGCTGAACACCGCCGACTTCCAGCGCGGCGGCTTCGACACCGAGGACGCCGCCCGGGTCCTCGACGTCCTCGGCGGGCTCGGAGTCGACCTCGTCGAACTGTCCGGGGGCAGCGTCGAGAGCCCCGCCACCCTGGGCCGCACGGCCGACCTGCGGACCCTGGAGCGCGAGGCGTACTTCCTCGCCTTCGCCGAACAGTTCGTCGAGGCGGCCACCCTGCCGCTGATGCTGACCGGCGGGATAGCCCGCAGCCAGACCGCGGGCCGGGTCCTGGACCGCGGCTTCGCGGTGGTCGGCCTCGCCTCCGCCCTGGCGTTCCGCCCCGACCTGCCGGCCCGCTGGCGCGCCGGGGAGGACGTGCGCGTCATCGTGGAACGGCTCCCGTGGAAGGACCGGGACCTGGCCGGCGCCGGGTTGCTGGCCTTCGTACGCTTCCAGCTGCACCGGTTGGCCCGCGGCCTGGAACCGCGGCCGCAGGCTTCGGCCCGGGCGGCGTTCGCCCTCGACCAGCTCAAGCACTGGCGCCGGGTACGCGCCTACGGGGCCTGGCTCGCCAGCAACCCCGAACCCGGCCCGGAGGAAGCCCTGGCCGCCTGACGCCTGACGCCCGCTCGGCCCGCGCCCCGCTGCTCGGCCAGCCGCCCGCCAGCCGCCGCCCGCTCGGCCCGCGCCCCGCTGCCCCGGCCGGTCGCCGCCCGGCTCAGGCCGGACACCCGTCGTGGCCGCCGCGCACGGCCGCCACGATCGGCGACGAGCTGAACTCCCGGGCCAGCGCCGCCAGCGGTGTCGAGTCCAGCCGGTACGGGTCGGGCGGCCCCTGGTCGGCGCCCTCCCGGTGCTCCCCGACGCAGCCCGCCAGCTCGGCGGCCTCCCGGCGCCGCACGGCCGCCGCGAGCATGGCCGCGTCCGCCACCAGCAGCGCCCGCGGCTCGGCCATCCCCTGGGCGCGCGCGGCCTCGTACGCGGCGCACCGCACCCCGGGGTCGAACCAGCAGCCCAGCGCCAGGATCCCGTCGTCGATCACCGACTCGCGGTGGATCAGCCGGATCCCGATCGGCGACCACCACGTCAGCGGTACCGTCCGCACGCTCGGCGAGGCGAAGCCGCGCAGCGCCTTCCACAGCGGGCGCAGCCGCCGGTAGCGGCTGTAGTCCCGCCAGGCGTCCGAGCCGCCCACCAGCGGCACGATGAACCCCGCTCCCACCATCAGGGCCGCCGACGCCGCGAGCGGCGGCGCCGCGTACGTGGACAGCCCGTCCCAGTCGCGGCCCGCCCACCGGGCGCCCACCGCCGCCCACTTCGCCCCCAGGTAGCCCAGGTCGAGCACCCCGCCGAGCACGATCAGTCCCAGCCCGGTGCGCAGCGGCCGCAGCGAGTGGTCGGCCCGCAGCAGCCACTTCCAGGCCAGGCCGGTCAGTGCCGAGCTCCCCGCCATGTGCGCCAGCAGGTAGCAGACGATCATCTCGCGCAGCCAGGGCGTGTTGGCGTAGTACGTGTCCAGGTCCCGCAACCGCTCGACCGGTGCGTCCCCCATCACGAACAGGAAGACGATGAGCAGGGCGACGGCCCCGAACACCGCCGCGGTGAGCCGGGTCGTCCGGCGCAGTACCGCGGGCGGGCCGCCGCCCCAGTGCAGCACCAGGGCGACGCACGAGCCCGAGAACGCGGTCAGCACCGCGTACACCAGCGGCGCCGAGAAATTGGTGATGCCGGTCAGCCGGTTCACCGCGGAGATCGTCGGCGGTGCCGCCAGGAACATCACGAGGCAGCCGACCACCAGCAGGGTGCACACCGCCCGCATCAGCGGCTGGTCCCAGTTCCTCCGCAGGGTCGGCGCCTTGATCAGCAGCGCCAGGATCAGCACCGACCCCGGGACGTACAGGATGAGCCCGTCGTTCATCGCGCCTGGCCGACAGGGCCCACGGGATCGACGGGCCCGCCCGGCCCGGGGGCGGCCGCCGGTCCGGCCGCCGGTCCGGCCCGCCCGGACACCGGGTCGAGCCCCGCGACGGCCCGCTCGGCCGCGGTCAGCGGCGGCGCCTGCAGCGCACCCCGGTCGGAGGCGCGCAGCACCTGCCACACCACCGAGGGGCGCAGCCAGGAGGTGGGCGGGCTGCTCATCGTGATGACCTGCAGGAACGCCGCCGTCAGCGCCTCCCGGGTCGTCGCGCCCGTCATCAGCCGGTTGACGTACGCGTTCAGCAGGCCGACCCCGGCCCGCGGCCGCATCCCGGTGGCCCCGGGGTAGAGGATGTCCTGGGACGTGGCCAGCTCCCAGGCGGTGGCCACCATCGGGGCGAGCGCGCGCTGCGCCTCGCGGCCGAACGACGGGTGGGCGATCCCCTTGGTGCGCAGCAGCGCCCGTACGGCCAGCAGGCCCTGGGCGGCGACGGTCATGCCCTGCCCGTACAGCGGGTTGAAGGTGGCCACGGAGTCCCCGACGGCGAAGAACCCGTCGGGGAGGTCGGCCTTCTCGAAGTAGACCCGCCGGTTGGCAGTGCCCTGGGTGACGGCGACGTCGGTGAGCGGCTTGCGGCCCTTGAGGAGCACGCCGACGATCGGGTCCCGGATGCCCTCGGCGAACGGGATGAACCGGTCGGGGTCGCCGGTGGGCTGGCCGCCACGGGTGCCCGACAGGGTGACCTGCCACTGGCCGTTCTCGATGGGCACGATCGTCGCGGTCTGCCCGGGCACCGGAACCCGCGGGTCGGACTGCACGTTGACGATGGGGAAGCCCATCTCGTGCGCCCCGGGGGGTGCTTCGAAGATCCGGGTCGCGTACACCAGCCCGGAGTCCACCTGGGCCTGCCTGATCCCGCTCACCCCGAGCTGCTGGAGCCAGGCCCGGGCGCGGGAGCCGCGCCCGCTGGCGTCGACCACCAGGTCGGCGGTGACCAGCAGCCCCTCCTGCCCGGGGGTGTCGACGCGGACGCCGGTGACGCGGGCCGCCGTCCCTTCCAGGGCCCGCACCCGGCTCTGCTGCAGGGTGGTGACCCCGTCCAGGCCCGTGACGCGGGCGCGGACCACAGCGTCGAGCAGGTCGCGGCTGCACGAGATGTTGAACTGCTTCTCGCCGCAGCGGGGGATCCAGCCCTGTGCCGTCTTGGTGACCAGGTCGGTGGGCAGGCTCCGGCGGATGGCGCCCGCCGCCGTCCAGGCCCCGGTGATGCCCGGCAGGATCCTCTCGATGGCGCGCGCCCCGCCCGACCACATCACGTGGACGTGCCGGGCCTGGGGGAGTCCGCGCCGCGGCGCCGGGCTGTCGGGCAGCGTGTCGGCGTCGATGATCGTGACCTTCGCGTGCTCGGCGAGCACGGCCGCCGCGAGCAGGCCGGCCATGCTGCCGCCGATGACGACGGCGTGGCGGGGCGGGGTGGACTGGGTCATCGCGTGTGGTGGGCTCTCTGTCGGGGCCGTGCGGGGGCAGCGGCGCGTGAGGTGCGTCGGCGGGGCGGCGGGGCGGGCGGCCCGGTGGCCGCCGCGACGCCGGTCCGCGCCGCAGGGGGTGCACTCAACGGCCCCAGCCGAGCGAGGTCTTGATGCGCTCGATCGCCTCCGGGAACTGCTCCTGGCGGGGCGGCTGCAGGAAGGTCTTGAGGATCTTGCCGAGGTGCAGGCCGAAGGTCTCCGCGCGGATCTCCGCCGGGTCCTCCCGGTCGGCGCGGGCGGCTGCCTGCCGTACGACACTGCCGAGGCCGTTCTCGGAGTGCAGCAGGTCCGCGAGGTCGCCATGGCGTCCCGCGAGGCGGGCGGCCACCGCCATGCCGGGCCCGTGACTGTCGCAGGTGCCTTCCTCGAGGTGCCATAACTCGTGGCAGGCGATGACAAGTTGGTGCTCGGGCCGGGTGCGTTCCTCGATGATGAGCAGGTCCCGGTCGGCGAGCTCCAGCCACAGCCCGCTGGCCGTGTCCGGCGGGAACCCGGCGAACCGGAAGTCCACGGGCCGGCCGCCGCGCCTGCGGCTGTACGCCTCGCAGAGGCTTCCGACGATCGCGGCGGCATCGGCCGGCGGCGCCAGGCGCACCTCCGCCAGCAGATCCGCGCCGAGCTTCCGCATGGTCCGTGTGGTCCTCATGGCGCTCCCCCCTCGGCGGTGTCCGCACGGCCCCGTGCCGTGCGGGCGGGGTGTTCACGGTGTGCGGCCGGGCCCTCGATCAGGCCTTCGCGTGCCAGCAGGTCGTCCAGGTGGTCGGCGAGCGACTTCCAACCCGCCGCGGACAGGCGGCCGGCCCGGGTGACGATGCTGCGGACGTCGTGCGCCCGCAGGACGGCGAGCATCGGGTCCTGCGCGTCCTGTTCGGCGGACCGCAGCTCGTACTCGATGCCGGCGAGGGCGGTGGCGAGGGCCTCGGTGTCGTCGGCCAGCAGGTAGCCGCCCTCGACCCCGTAGAAGCGCTGGATCCCGGCGGCCGCCGCGAGGTTGGGTAATCCCTCGCCGCGGGCCAGGCGGGTCAGCGACTGGCCGGACGCGTCGAAGGAGTGGGCGATGGCGGTCAGCGCATGCGCCTGCCCGTCGGGCCGCCGGCGGGTGCGGCGCAGGTGTGTGAAACGCTGGTGGACCTGTTCCTTGAGCGGGAGCCGGGGCGGCCGGCCGTCGAGGGTCTGTGCGACCGCGTGCGAGGGCATGCCCGTCAGGTACGACAGGTGCTCCAGGTCGTCCGCGGCCCCGGATCCGGTCACCGGGGCGCCCGCCGCGGCCCTGGTGCAGGCCTCGGCGGCGGTGGCGGCCAGTGCCCGCTCCACCGCGCTCTTGCTGTCGGCGAGGAGGAAGCCCGCGTACACCCCGAAGAACCGCTGCACACCGGCGGCGTGGCCCAGCCGGGGCAGCCCCGTGCCCGCGTTGAGCGGGCCTAAGGAGGCCCCGGGCGCGTCGAACTCGTCGGCGATGGCCGCCAGCGGCCACTCCCGGCCGTGCCGGTCGCGGCGCGTGGACCGCAGCCGCAGGAACCGCCGGTGCACCCGGTCGCACAGCGGGACCGGCGGCGCCGTCCCCGCCACGACGGCGGGAATCAGCTCCGGCTCCACCCCGCACAGCCGGCTCAACCGCTCCGCGTCCAGCACCTCGGCCGGGTCCTGGCCGCGCCCCTCCGCCAACGCCGCGACGCGCGACCAGGTCGCGGCGAGGTCGGGCCGGGCGGCGGGTGTCACCGTGAGGTTCTCCGTGGGTCGACTGGACGTTCGAGAGCTTCGGCAGTGTGAAGCCTAGCCCTCCGGGTCGCAGCGGAACATAAGAACCCCAACGTTTCTTGCGATGTGAGTCAAAGAAGGTTGGCCCGCCCGTCCCCGCCCGCCGCCGACCGCCATGACCTCCGAGGTAATCGACCGCGCCGTCGGGCGCGGGGCACAGTGGTCGCACCGGTCCGGGAAAGGGCGCGGGGCATCCGCCGCCCTCCCGGCCGGTCCGCCGCCGGCGCGCGCCGGCATCCCACCCCGACGCTTCCGGAGGCTGATCCGCCGTGTCCGCAACCCTGATCGCCGGCCTCGCCCGCACCACCGCCCCGCAGACCGCGCTGCGCCGCTTCCTCGCCCTCGACGCCGTCGTCACCGGCGCCAACGGCCTGGCGTACGCCGCCTTCAGCGGCCCCGCCGGCCGGCTGCTCGGCATCGGGCCGGCCACCCTGTTCGAGCTCGGCCTCTTCCTCACCGCCTACGCCGCCGGCGTCGGCTGGCTGGCCTCCCGCCGCCGGCCGCCGGTCCTCGGCGTGCAGCTCGTCGTCGAGGCCAACTGCGCCTGGGTCCTGCTCAGCCTGGCCTCGCTCTTCCTCTGGGACGCGCCCACCGCGGCGGGACTGGCCTGGATCCCGGCCCAGGCCCTCACCGTCGGGACCTTCGCCCTGCTCCAGCAGCTGTCGCTGCGCGCGGCCACGGCCGGGTCCGGGGCGTCACAGTCCCAGTGAGCGCAGGTACTTCACCGTCGCCGGGTCGGCCGGGAGCAGCGTCTCGATGGCCAGCTCGGCGACGGTCACGTCCATCGGGGTGTTGAACGTCGCGATGGAGGACACGAACGACAGCCGGTGCCCGTCGTGCTCGATGACCAGCGGCAGCGCGACGTACGCAACGGGCTCGGCCGGTTCGGCGTCGCCCGGGCGGTCGGCCACCGGGTACGCGGCGACCTCCTCGTACAGCGCGCGCAGCGGGGCGGAGCGGGCCAGCGCGATCTGCCGCTCCATCTGGGCCAGCAGGTGGCCCCGCCACTCCTTGAGGTTGTGGATCCGCGGTGCCAGCCCCTGCGGGTGCAGGGTGATCCGCATCGCGTTCAGCGGCGGGGTCAGCAGGTGCTCCGGCAGCCCGTCGAGCAGCATGGCGACGCCCCGGTTGGCGGCGACCACGTCGTACACCGCGTTCACGACCAGCGCCGGGTACGGCTCGTAGCCCGTCAGCAGCCGCTCCAAGGCCTCGCGCAGGGTGCCCATCGCCGGGTCGTCCAGCGGGGTCTGCGCGTACCGGGGGGCGTACCCGGCGGCGAGGAGCAGCGCGTTCCGTTCGCGCACGGGGACGTCGAGGCGGTCCGCGAGCCGCAGCACCATCTCCTGGCTGGGCCTGGACCGGCCGGTCTCGATGAAGCTGATGTGGCGCGCGGAGGAGTCGGCGCGGCCCGCCAGCTCCAGCTGGCTCATGCCCCGCCGCTCGCGCCAGGCACGCAGGAGGGAACCGACCGACCCGCTGTCCGCCCGTGTCGTCGTCGCCATGCGCATGACGCTACCTCAGGAAGCCTTCCCGCAGGTCGACCGGCATTCCGCCGAGCGGGACCCGGCCGTCGCGGAAAGGGGCCGCGACCGGCCGCGCGCACCCTTCCCCGCGGCACCGGTTGTGGGAACCTTGACCCCACGTCAGGAGTTCGTCCCGTACGGGGAAGGAGCATGCCGATGGCAGCCGAGCCGCTTTCGCAGAAGGAGATCGAGGACCGGTTGCGGGAACTGCCCGGGTGGGCGTTCGAGGACGACCGGATCATCCGCACGTACCGGCTGGGCTCCCACGTCGCGGCGAGCGCGCTCGTCGCCCACATCGCCGCCGTGCAGGACGAGCTGAACCACCACTCCGACCTCACCCTCGGCTACAACACCGTCCGCCTGTCCATGAACACCCACAGCGCCGGCGACTCCGTCACCGAGACCGATTTCGCCCTCGCGGAGCGCGTCGAGGCCCTCGCCCCCGCCCACGGCGCGAGCTGACACCGCCCGCAGCCCCGGGGCCCGCCCCGGGGCGGGGCAGCGGTCAGACGGGCTCCAGCCGCCACCACTGCGCGGGCGAGTCGGTGTCCTCGCACTGCCGGGCGAGTCCCTCCTCGTCCGCCTCCAGCGACAGCCCGCTGATACAGGCGACCAGGGACACGACCCCCGGATCGTCGAGGTGCTCCTCGACGATCCACTCCTGCGCACCGAAGGCGTTCGGCCGCCACACCTGGACCCTGGCCCCGCTCTCCGTCGACGCGTTCGCCACGTCCAGCCGCCTGTCGCTGTGCACGTTCACGACGTGGACGATCCCGCCGCCGCTGTGCACGGGCGAGATCCGCCACTCCAGCGCAGCCGCCGGCGCCGGCGGGCCCTGCGGTCCCACCCCCACCCGGTTGCCGCTCTCCTCCCGCAGCAGCAGCCCGCTCGCCACGTTCCGTACCCGGTACACCCCGTCGGGGACACCCATCGCGGCCCCCGCTCAGAGGTCGCAGACGGCCGGGTCCGGCCCGAGCCGCCCCGCTTGCGGACCCTCGGCGAGGGCGTCGAGCGCGGCCATGTCGGCGGCGTCCAGCTCGAAGCCGAACACGTCCAGGTTCTCCCGGATCCGCGACGGCGTCACCGACTTCGGGATCGCGACGTTCCCCAGCTGCAGGTGCCAGCGCAGCACCACCTGGGCCGCCGAGCGGCCGTGCCGGGCGGCGACCTCGGCGACCGCGGGCAGCCCCAGCAGCGCCGGCCCCTGGCCGAGCGGCGACCACGCCTCGGTGACGATGCCGCGGCGCGCGTGCTCGGCACGCAGTTCGGCCTGCGGGAACAGCGGGTGCAGTTCGACCTGGTTCACGGCCGGCACCAGCGAGCTGCGCCCGGCCAGCCGGTCCAGGTCCACCGGACGGAAGTTGGACACGCCGACGGCCCGGGCCCGCCCGCCCGCCGCGATCTCCTCGAACGCCTCCCAGATGTACAGGAAGTCGTCGCGCATCGGACGCGGCCAGTGGATCAGGTACAGGTCGACGTAGTCGAGGCCGAGCCGGGAGAGCGAGTCCTCGAATGCGCGCAGCACCTCCTTCCGGCGCCACCGCCGCTTCGCGCTGTTCCACAGCTTGGTGGTGACGAACAGCTCCTCGCGCGGCAGCCCGGACGCGGCGACGGCCTTCCCCGTGCCCGGCTCGTTGCGGTACACGGACGCCGTGTCGATGCTGCGGTAGCCCGCCTCCAGCGCGGTCCCGACCGCGCGTTCGGCCTCGTCGTCGGGGATCTGCCAGACACCGAAGCCGAGCTGGGGCATCGAGCTGCCGTTGTTGAGCGTGATCGCGGGGACCTGGTTCACGTGCTGTCGTTCCCTCGGGGGTCGCCGGGCGCCGCCGCAGGGGCGTCGCCGGATCTCATCGGATGTCGTCGGGAACCGGCCGCCGCACCGCCGTATTCCCGCTGCGCGGCCCGAATGCCCCGGGCGCGGCGTCGGGCCCGTACAGGGCGGCGACCTCCTGCGCGTACGCCTTCTCGATCGCCCGCCGCTTCAGCTTCAGAGAAGGCGTCAGCAGCCCCCGCTCCTCCGTGAACTGCTCCTCCAGCACACGGAACGCCCGGATGGCCTCCGCCTGGGACACCAGCGTGTTCGCCGCCACCACCGCCCGCCGCACCTCCGCCTTCAGGTCCGGGTCGTGGACCAGCTGGGCCGGCGGCCGCTGCGGCAGCCCGCGCATCGACAGCCAGTGCGCGATGCCCTCCGGATCCAGGGTGACCAGCGCGGCCACGTACGGCCGGTCGTTGCCGACGAGCACGCACTGCGCGACCAGCGGATGGGAACGCACCCGCTCCTCCAGGGCGGCCGGCGCGACGCTCTTGCCGTTGGAGGTCACCAGGATCTCCTTCTTCCGCCCGGTGATGGTGAGGTAGCCGTCCTCGTCCAACCGCCCCAGGTCACCGGTCGCCAGCCAGCCGTCGCGCAGCACGGCCTGCGTGGACCCCGAATCGCCCAGGTAGCCGGAGAAGACGTGCGGCCCGTGCAGCCATACCTCCCCGTCCTCGGCGATGTGCACCGCACTGCCCGGGATCGGCCGGCCCACCGTGCCGTACCGGACCGCCCCCGGCGGGTTCGCGGTCGCCGCCGCGCAGGACTCCGTCAGCCCGTACCCCTCGAACACCGTGATCCCGGCCCCGTCGAAGAACAGCCCGAGCCGGCGCGACATCGCCGACCCGCCCGACATGGCGTGCCGCACCCGCCCGCCCAACGCCGCCCGGACCTTCCCGTACACCAGCCGCTCGAAGAGCCGGTGCTCCACGCGCAGCGCGGCCGACGGGCCCGGCCCCGTACCGAACGCCTTCTGCTCGCGCGCCTCCGCGTACCGCACGGCCGTCTCGACGGCCCGGTCGAAGGGCCCGACGCGCCCCTCCGCCTCCGCCGTGCGGCGGGCCGCCGCGAACACCTTCTCGAAGACGTGCGGGACGCCCAGGACGAACGTCGGCCGGAACGCGGCGAGGTCCGGCAGCAGCTCGGCCGCGGCCAGCACCGGCTGGTGCCCCAGCTTGACCCGGGCCCGGACGGCCGCCACCTCCACCATCCGTCCGAAGACGTGCGCGAGCGGCAGGAACAGCAGGGTGGACGGCTCCTCGCCGGGCCCGGCCCGGAACACGGACTCCCAGCGGGCCACGAGCGTGTCCGCCTCGTACATGAAGTTGCCGTGCGTCAGCACGCAGCCCTTGGGGCGCCCCGTCGTCCCGGAGGTGTAGATGACGGTCGCGACGGCGTCGGGCGTGACCGCGGCGCGGTGCCGGTGGACCACGTCCTCGGCGACCCCGCGGCCGGCGACGAGGAGCGACTCGACGGCCCCGGCGTCGAGCTGCCACAGCCGGCGCAGCTGCGGCAGCCCCTCGACGACCGAGCCGACGGTCATGGCCTGGTCCTCGTTCTCCACGACGCACGCCGTGCACCCGGAGTCGGACAGGATCCACTGCACCTGCTCGGCGGAGGAGGTCGGATACACGGGGACGGGCTGCGCGCCGACCGCCCACAGCGCGAAGTCGAACAGCGTCCACTCGTACCGGGTACGGGACATGACGGCGACCCGGTCCCCGAACCGGACGCCCTGCGCCAGCAGCCCGCGCGCCAGCCCGAGCACCTCGGCGGCGAACTCCCCGGAGGTCACGTCCTGCCAGCCGCCGCCCCGCTTGCGCCCCAGCACCACCCGGCCGGGATCTTCGAGGGTGTACCGAAACACGCAGTCGGCGAGCCCGCCGACGGGTGCGTCCGTGACGACCGGTGGGACCGTGACCTCGCGCATGCCCCGCTCCTCTCCCCGCAGCGCGGCGACGCTACCCGACCCCTCCGCCGCGGTGATCACCCCCGAAGGACCTCCACAACACCTCCCCACCGTCCCGCACCCCCGAACCCGGAAGCCCCCTGCAAAGACAAGGGCCCTCCGGGGCCCTCCGGGGCCCTCCGGGCCGGGCCGCGTCAGTCGATGGGCTGTTCGTCGTGCTTGCCGCCCACGCAGATGAACCTGCCGGTGCCGGAGTCGTATTCCACGCTGCCGCCACCGACCTCACAGTTCTCCGGGAGGCGCCTCGGGCAGCTCGGGAAGGACGGCAAGGACGGCAAGGACAAGGACCCGCAGGGGCCGCCGGGGGACTGCGTCAGATACCAATCAGGGGTCTCTCGCAACCCCGACGCGAACAAGGACGTCATGGACCGCTACGGCCTCGGTCAGGTGCGCGGCTCCATGACGCAGGCCGTGTTCCTCGAACTGCTGAAGAAGGCCGCGGCGGGCCGCCCCATCCAGTGACGCCCTGGGCGGTCCGAACGCAGAAGGCCCCCGCTTTCGCAGGGGCCTTCCCGATGTGTCCGAGGGGGGACTTGAACCCCCACGCCCGATAAAGGGCACTAGCACCTCAAGCTAGCGCGTCTGCCATTCCGCCACCCGGACTAGGTGATCCGCCCCGGTCTCCCGCGGCGACATGGACAACAATAGCAGCAGTTCGGCGTGGTTCCGACCAGGTATTCGGCCCGGGGTGCGCGCTGACCTGCGGGCATGCCACCGGGGGGGGGGGGGGGGGGGGGGGGGGGGGGGGGGTGGTGTGGGGGGGGGGGGGGGGGGGGGGGGGGGGGAGGGGGGGAGGGGGGGA